>DMAZ01000050.1:2049-6853 GCA_003446335.1 Lachnospiraceae bacterium
TTGCTGATCCTTGTCATATACTTCGAAGCAAGTTCCAGAGACTTGCCTTCTGTACCGCTCAGCTGAACGCCCTGAGGTGTAGAGTGCATGATAAGAACAGAACCGTCAGAACATGTTCCCATGCTGATCCATACATGTCCGTTCCTGCTCACGATATCTCCCGGTTTGAACCCTTCGGCATGATAGCACCAGCCTCTGCTGATATAGTCTGCAGCAATTCCTGTAGAGGTGTTATCTATATCCATAACATCATCTTTTGTAAACAGCGTATTATAAACGGTCCATCCTACAAAGCCCGAGCAATCCAGTCCCATTCCGTACTGCCAGCGGTAACCGTTATAGTCATAGGAGCTGCTCACATGGGAGTTATAGAAAGAGGTCCAGCCGGGAAGGATTCCGATCTTGCTGGTATCTACTCCTCCATGACCTCCGCCCCAGATATAAAGGACTCTTCCTGCCGGAGCGACCGCATTGGTCAGCAGACCTCGAATCGTTCTTGAGCCTGTCGCCGTAACAAAATCTGTCTTATTACTTACGCCTTCGGAATCAATCGTAAAGCCGTCAATCGTTGTATTGCGGGCCATGACTCCGGTAGTCCTGTTGAAGAAGTAATAGATACTTCCTCCGATTTTATGCCATCCATAGAACAGCTGTCCGAGAGAATTGTAATAGTATCTCTTGTTGTTCGCTTCTGTGACCCATGATGCTTTTTTATTTACGGTCGTCTTCTGCAGGAGGAATCTCTGCGAGCCGGCTGTTCCTTTTCTGGCGATGCAGATATCTGAGCCGTTCCGGCAGATTCCTCCCTGGATATCCAGGACATAATTCTCATCGTCAGATATAATATAAATACTTCCATCCTCACTGCCGGTATAGCGGAATCTCCACCTCTGAGCATTTGTACCGTTTGACATATACTGGTTTACATCTGCCCCGGCAACAAAATTGGCACCGTACACATCAAGAGCTTTCCCGGTCTTAACATTCAGTATTCTGTATGTGCCGTCTCCGTTGGGGACCACCCGCCACTTATGAGCATTACTGTCGCTGCTTGTAGTGATCTGTATGTCCGCCAGGTTATTAAAGCTTCCTCCTTTGACGCCCAAAGTCTTTACCGGCGCTGATGCCGGTGAAATATAGCAGACCATCTGTGACGTATTATACTGCGCATTCTTTACAAATACAGATATCTTTTTAAACGCCCAGAACTGGTTGGAGCCATTCACGAACGTGTCGTTCAGAATATTACTCCCCGTGCTTACGCTTCTGGCCGTCATAACTGCATGCTTTGCGTTGGAAGGCTTAATAACAATATGTCCGTTTTCCGGATCCTGCAGGATATACCAAAGCTGTGAGGCATCACCGGATGACGCATTCTTCTGTACTATATTCGATGTTCCGCCCGATCCGTTGGAAGTCGCAAAATACTTTTCTGATCTTATATTCTTTATCTTATAAAGACCATCTCCCTGAGGATAGATCGCGAAAGCCTGAGAATACGACTCGCCGAGTGTCCTGAGCATAATGCTTGCACCCGCAGCAGTGGAAGCGCCCGAAACATGAGCCGCTAAATTAGTGTGACCCTTTACATTAATATGATAATACCCTTTTGAGATCTTTGCATCAATAAGTCGTGATTCTACTGCAACTTTTCCATATGCCGGAATAAGTCTCCACATTTCCTCCCTGACATTATTCGTTTTTTTGTTGAGCTGAATGTTTGTTCCGGGAGCAGATTTTGCACCTGCGCAGTCAAGGAAAAGACCGCAGGAAACGGACTGGATCGTTACATACGTGCTGCCGGATACATAATTAACGCTCCATTTCTGAGCATTCAGGTCACGCAGCGCATACTGAACGACATTCGCTCCGGGAGCCTTACCGCCGCCCGGAATATGGATCGCTTTTTCTGTATAGTAATTGACGAACTGATAATATCCGTCGGAAGTCTTTTTAATATAGAAGAACTGTCCATATCCGCCAGTCTTGGAAACAAGCTCTACATTGGCCTGATTCGCTGTCGAATTGCCGGCAATACCAATACACGCCTTCGTGTCAAGCGCGGACTGAATAAGATACAGACCCTCTTCAATATTGTCGCTGGCACCTACCAGAGTTTCCTCCGTAAGGCTGCTGTCCGTCAGACTGCTGTCTGTCAGACTGCTGTCGGTGAGACTGCTGTCTGTCAGGCTGCTGTCCGTCAGACCTTCCTCCAGTGAATCTACCATCGACAGATCTTCTTCTGCCTGATCTACACTCTCTGAGACATGTTCCGTGTCCTCGTCTCCGGTCGATAATTCATCAACGATCTCCAGATCATCAGAAATGACCTCTTCTTCCTCGTTGATCGGAGATACTGTCTCTTCTGTTATTAAGTCTGTCTCCCCTTCTATTATATAATTCTCATCGCCAAGCTCCGCGATCGCTTCTTCTGTTGCGGAGTCATCCGAAAGAATAATGTCATTGTCATTCTCCTCCAATGCGAAAGCAGAAAAAGCGCTTCCTGAAAAAACGAGTGAGAATACAATTATCATGCAGAGAAGTTTTTTTAGACCGTTGCTTCTGAACATTTAACAATACTCCTTTAATACATTTTAATAACTGTTTAACATTTTTATAACACAACTATAATACAACAGTGTCAAATTCCCTGCAAGCCATAAAAAAGAGGCAAAAGGTATATTTGGTACCCTTCGCCTCTTTTTTGCACTATTTTATAAAACTTTTAGTATTTTTTTCTTAGAAAAAAGTCCTCTCTCAGCTTGTATCATCCCTCCGGATCAGCCGGCAGGTCTGACTGTCATCAGTTCCTGCTGCTGCTACCGCTGCTTCTCGAGAAGAGACGGATGATATAAAGCATAAGATTCACAAAGTCAAGATACAGCTGCAGAGCCGAGAAGACAGAAGCCTTTTCAAGCATCGCACTATCGCCGGTCCCCGAATAATAGTAATAATTGTCTTTGATCTTGCTCGTGTCATATGCGGTATAGCCCATGAAGAGAGCAATTCCGACATAGCAAAGCAGTGTATTGAGCATTCCGAGATTCATGAAGAAACTGAGTATTCCGAAAAGAATCATCATGATCAATCCGCCGAAGAGGATCGGTCTGATGGAATCCAGCTGCATCTTGAAGATCAGACTGGCTGCCGCCATACCTCCGAAGAGGAGCGCCGTAGCCCCGAAGGCAAGCACCATGACGGTAACATTAAAATAGACAAAGTATACGGAGAATGCAACTCCGTTCAAAGCTGCGTAAAGAAGGAACAAGGCTCTTGCCCCACCTACCGACAGTTTTCTGACAAGTCCGGAAAGGATTCCAACGACCGCGAGCTGTGCAATCAGGACAACGATCAGGACAATCGTGCCGGTCCCCGTAATAAGATTATAAACAGTACCGGTATACACCAGACCTGCCGAAATGGCAAATGTGACCATCAGCCCGAAAAACATCCATAAAAATGTCTTTGCGGTGTATGTGCTCAGAGATTCGGACGGGGCCTGCGCTTCCTGATAATAGTAATCCTGCCCGTAGCTGCCGCCCAAATCATAATTCTCAAAACTTCCCTGATTATTTATATTATTAAAATCCGCCATAGTAGTACCTCCCTTAAATATAATCCGTTCTGTCTATTAATACGTCAGAACTGACTGCTGTGGCCATTTAACTATAATAAAAAGCTCAGCTTTTTTATCTGTTATAGGTATAGTATCACAAAAGTTGCTTTAGTCAATGAACATTATGTGAATTATCCTTGTCTAAAAAAAGAAAGCATGGTATAGTAAATTGCATTAATACATTAACGCGTTGACGCACGAATATGCCGGTTCTTTTTGTGACCGGAATATACATGAAAACAGTTTTTAAGAACTGTTCAGAGGAGATTATTATGGAAAAAATGGATATGGTATTCTATCGGAAACTTCCTACGCCGAAAGAGGTCAAGGAACAGTATCCGGTCGGGCCGGCCGTGGAAAAGCTGAAAGCAGAAAGAGACAGGGTCATTCGAGATATTTTTGAGGGAAAGGACGATCGATGTCTGCTCATTATCGGTCCATGCTCCGCGGATCACGAAGATCCGGTCCTGGATTATATCCACCGGCTTCGGACCGTTCAGGATAAAGTATCCGACAGGATCGTAATTGTGCCCAGGATCTATACCAACAAACCGAGAACGGTCGGCACAGGATACAAGGGAATGCTCCATCAGCCCGATCCCGATAAGCCGTCAGACATGCTCGAGGGTATTCTGGCGATCCGCCGCCTGCATAAGCGCGCAGCTGATGAAATAGGCTTCACCTGTGCAGATGAAATGTTGTATCCGGAAAATCACCGCTACCTCTCAGATCTGCTTTCTTATGTGGCAGTAGGAGCCCGTTCCTCCGAAGATCAGCAGCACAGACTGACAGCTGCGGGCGTAGGTATTCCGGCAGGAATGAAAAATCCGACAGGCGGTGATCTTTCCGTTATGATGAATTCCATAATTGCAGCGCAAAGCAGTCACACCTTCCTGTACAGAGGATGGGAAGTCAAGAGTCCCGGAAACCCGCTCGCTCATGCTATTCTTCGCGGCTACGTGGATAAGTTCGGCAACAATCACCCGAATTACCACTTCGAAGATCTTGAGCTGGTCCACAGACTCTATGAACAGAAAGGGCTGAAGAATCCTTCTGTGATCGTTGATACGAATCATTCCAATTCCGGAAAGCAGTATAATGAACAATCTCGAATTGCGAAAGATGTCATGCACAGCCGTAAGATCTCACCGGAAATCCATTCGCTTGTCAAAGGCTTTATGATAGAAA
>DMAZ01000052.1 GCA_003446335.1 Lachnospiraceae bacterium
TTCTGATTCACGGAAACGCGGAGGATCATAATTTATTCGGAACGGAAATCGGACAGCTGGTCAAAGCCGGATACCGTGTTTATGCCCCCGACTCCAGAGGACACGGAGCCAATGCTCCCCTCAAAGAATACCATTATAATGATATGGCGGAAGATATTTATGAGTTTATCCGGCATCTGGGGCTTGAGAGACCGGCCCTGTACGGGCACAGTGACGGCGGGATCATTGCGCTGCTGCTGGAACTCAGGCACCCCGGTACTCTGGGTATTATGGCGATCAGCGGAACGAACCTTGAGCCCCGTGGCATCATCCCTTCGTTCATTGAGGAGTACACAGCAATCAATGAAAAGTCTCCGGATCCGCTCATAAAACTGATGCTGACAGAGCCGCATATTGATCCGGTCTCTCTGAGGCGGATCGATATTCCGGTCCTGGTCACGGCCGGTGAACACGACCTGATTTTGAAAGAGGAGACAGACCGCATAGCGGAGAATCTTCCGAAATCCAGACTGGTGATCGTCGAAGGCGCTGACCATGGAAGTTATATCGTAAATAGTGAAGTGATGGGAGAATTGTTGATCCGTTTCCTGGATGAAGAGTGGGATATGTGTGATCAGAGGACTCTGTAACAGGGTCTCCGGCGATCACAGGATCGTGTATCAGGAAAAGAAGGTTTATATGAGTGATAATCATAGAGAATGGGTACTGGCCAGAGACAGTATGAACAGAGAACTGAAGGCGCTGGGATTTCCTGAAGAGCTCGGGAATGAGATTGCAAAGAATCTGGGCAGTCCGAAGGCTATTCTGCGTATGACGGCTTATCTTCAATACGTGAAGCCGAAAAGTGCGGAACTTGTTGTGGATGAGATGCTTGCCATCTGCAGTGAGATTGCAGCGTGGAAGGAGAAGAAAAAAAGCGAGGAAGCCAACGCGAGATATAATGAGATACTGAATTACGGATTAGATACGTAAAAAAGGATGGTTCTTTCCTGATCGGGCAGCCTGGTGCCGGATACGGAAAAAGAACCGTCCTTTTTATTATCGTGCAGTAAAGAGTGAGAGCGGATACTCACAGATCAGGAATACATATTTATAATTTCGGTGATCTTTGGAAGGATCTGCTGTTTTCTTGAAAGAAGCCCCTCCTGGAAGCTATGTTCTTCCTCGCCCTTATTCGGGAAAGCCTCTCTGGCCCATTCCGAGCGATTACCTCCGTAGAAAACGACAGATCCGTTCTCCAGGATACTGGAGAAGACCAGAATGGCCAGATCCAGACGCTTCTTGCGGCAGAAGGTCTCGATAGCGGGCTGGATCTGCGCACTTTCTTTCCGTACCTGCTCTGTCGATGTGACAATGACCTGAGAGATGGACATATTGCATTCGCGGATATTATAGATCTTCATGTCCTGATTCAGCATGTCCGCATAGGACTTGCCCGATGTATCTGCTGTGACAGCGAACATGTCGCGCGCGAACTCATCGATATCGAGATCCGCCATGGCAGCGAGAATATTTGCCGTCTGTCTGTCTTTTTCGGTCGTCGTCGGCGAATGAAAATTCATGGTATCCGAGAGAAGCGCTCCCAGCAGCAGCCCGGCAAGATTCTGTGGTACCGGAATCTGGTTCTCACGGAATATGGTAGCAATGATCGTCGCAGTGGATCCGACGATCTCATTGCGGAAGGAGACAGGCTGCGTGGATGAGAAGTCATTGATCCTGTGATGGTCGATGACTTCAAGAATACGGGCTTCCTCGATCGCGCGGACAGACTGGGAGAACTCATTGTGATCCACCATGATGATCTGCTTGTTCTTGCTGGTCATGATATGGTAGCGGGCAGCATATCCGTACAGTTTTTTGTTCATATCAACGATCGGATAAATATGATAACGGCTCCTGAGCATCTTGACTCCGACATCTTCTGCCAGTTCGTTGGTGCTGAATGTGATGAGATCCCGCTGCATGATTTCAGAGACCGGCGTAGCGAAGAAAATGTAACGGGAAGTGTTCATTGCACCGTGACCGCTTAAGATGACAGGGCAGTGGTGGGCCTTTGCGGCCTGAAGGACCCTGTCTGAGATTGATTCGGCCCAGACAATGATAAGGAGCCCGGCACCCTTTTCGATTGCCATGAGCTGTGTTTCTTCATCGTCACCGACGATAATGATCCTGTCTTTCGGCTCGTATCTTTCGAGACGTTCCCGGTCTGCCATGGCGAACAGACTGACTTTCCCATTCAGATGCATTTCATCTTCACGGTAAATGATCGTGCCGTCAAGGGTGGCACAGACATCGTCCAGATGTATCTTTTTCAGGATCTCAATGTTGTAGGCCGTATCCCCGAGACCTACGGCAGCGATATCGCTTTTTGTGATCAGGCCGACGAGGTGCATTTCATCGTCCACAACACCGCAATAGGTATGATGGCCCTCATTCATGAGCTGAAGACACTCAAAAATAGTCGTATTTTCTTTAATGTAGGTCAGGGGATCCAGTTTGATTTCACTGAGTTTTACCCTGGCGTCGGTCAGAAGCATCGGTTCCTCGAAGCCGAAACGCTTTAAGAGATAAGCGGATTCCGCGTTGACTGGGCCGAGTCTGCAGGGAATTGCCCGTACACCCATAGCGCGCTTGAAAAAAGCATAGGCGATCGCGGAAGCGATGGAATCGGTATCCGGGTGAAGATGCCCTGTGATATAGACAGGTTCTTTACTGATCATTATTCTATCCTCTTCTTTATATTGAGACTGTTCGCAGATGACTTGCGCGATGTGATTATTCCATAACCACTTTAACACAAAGAGTAAGAAACGGAAAGCGTCAATACGTTCCTCGGGCCGGATAAAAGCGGATCCCTTAAGGAATACGCTCTGAGAGAAATCAGTGTTGATAATATGTAGAAAATGGTTGAGTTTACGCAAAAAAAAGTGATACAAAATGACGAAGAATTACAGGAAAATGCTACCAATCAATGTGGATTTATGCTAGAATTACAACCAGATATTGTAACTTTATAACGCGAAAAGTATATATGGTCTTAAAGCTTTTCGCAGCACGGGCTCTCTTGCCGGAGCGTCAATGAGGGTCAGAGGAGGAATGGAAATCAAAGTGCATCCTCCGGAAAACGCTCCAGAATGGAGAAATACTTTGAAATCATTTAATTATGAGGTTACCAGCGATCTCGGAATCCATGCTCGTCCGGCGGCAAACCTTGCTCAGACCTGCGTAAATCTGGCATCT
>DMAZ01000109.1:0-789 GCA_003446335.1 Lachnospiraceae bacterium
CTTTTTCTCGCTTTGTCTCTTCCTGATAAGTTCAAGTATCTCATCATCAGAAGTAAGATCCGTATCTTTAGGAGCAGCGTCTTTTCCGGCTGATTTATTTACTGCATACAAAGACGCCGTATTGTTCTTGTCTGATGTTACGGCCCTTGATTCCTGAATCTTTCTTTCTTTGTCTTCTGACATTATTTTCTCCTGTCTGAAACAGTTATATTGGAGTTTCAGGCGTATTATTATACAACAAAACTCCGGAGAGCATATCTCCGGAGTCATTATACCACAACATATAGCGATTATTTAGTAGAAAATGTCTAGATTTGCGATTATTTTTCGCAGTGTCTAAACGGTTTCTGATGGCGCCCGTCTCACGATCATTCTCATTGAGTTGAGGATACATATGACAGCAACACCAACGTCTGCAAAAACAGCCGCCCACATGTTGGCTATTCCCAGCGCACCGAGAACAAGACATGTGAATTTTACCAGCAGTGCGAATACGATATTCGCCTTTGATATACCGATGGTCTTGCGCGCGATCCTGATGACGGCAGGTATCCTTTCCAGATTATCATCCATAATGACGACATCAGCTGCTTCGATCGCAGCATCGGATCCGAGCGATCCCATTGCGATGCCCACGTCAGCTCTTGAAAGGACAGGTGCATCATTGATGCCGTCTCCGATAAATGCAATTTTTCTGCTGCTGTCAGCTCCGCCGGTCTCAGCAAGCAGCTTCTCAAAGTATTCAACCTTATCCTGCGGAAGCAGCCCTGCTGCATAATCCGTGATGCC
>DMAZ01000109.1:848-3102 GCA_003446335.1 Lachnospiraceae bacterium
AGATACTCTGCGACAGCCCTCGCAGTCTCCTTTGAATCTCCCGTCAGCATGATTATGCGTCTGACACCTTCTGCCAGGATGTCTCTTATGGCCTTTTTAGCCTCCGGTTTAGGCATATCGGATACCGCAATAGCCCCGATATATTTACCGTCCCTTGCAACATAGCACATTGTGCCGGCTTCACGGATACCGCTGGTAGCAGCTGCAAAAGTACCGAGATGTTCTGAAGAAGGCTTTACCCCGAGCTCTTCCATGAACGACAGATTTCCGACAGCAGTAACAGTTCCTGATACATTCGCAATAATGCCTTTTCCGGCATGATTCTCTTCACCGGTGATCTCTGACTGCGGTACCGGATCATCACATGCCGAGGCTATCGCAGCACCGATAGGATGAGTTGAACCGGATTCGACCGCCGCAGCATATCTTATAACATCTTCCGCAGTAAATCCGGATTCAGGCATGACTTCGCTCACTTTGAATCTGCCCTCGGTAAGTGTTCCGGTTTTATCCGACACCAGCGTATCGATGTGCGCCATCATCTCAAGGAAGTTCGACCCCTTGACAAGCACTCCTTCTTTTGAAGCTGCTCCGATCCCGCCAAAGAACGCAAGCGGAACAGATATGACAAGTGCACACGGGCACGAAATTACGAGGAATGTACATGCCCTCAGGACCCATACGCCAAAATTAGCAGCAAAGTTTCCTGATATAAGAGGCGGAATAAATGCCAGGACTACTGCACCAAACACAACGGCCGGTGTATAGTAGCGGGCAAATCTTGTGATGAAATTCTCTGTTCTTGATTTTCTGGTGGATGCATTCTCAACGAGCTCGAGAATCTGCATTACAGTCGAATCATCGTAATCCTTGTCGGCCCTTACCCTGAGGAGATTGTCTCCGTTAATGCATCCGGAGATGATCTGATCGCCTGCTTTCACCTCCCTCGGCATTGATTCGCCGGTCAGCGCAGAAGTGTTTATCAGACCTGAACCCTCAAGAACAGTTCCGTCTGCAGGGATCTTCTCTCCCGGTTTGATGACAAGTATATCGCCTGCTTCGATGTCGTCAGGGTCGATCACCTCGACCTCGCCATCTTCATTTTCTCTGTTGGCAAAATCCGGTGCGATGCTCATAAGGTCTGTAATGGCTCCGCGGGACTTTCCTACGGCGTAGCTCTGGAAGAATTCCCCGATCTGATAGAACAGCATTACAGCAACTGCCTCATCGAACTCTCCGCAGCCGAACGCACCGATCGTTGCGACAGTCATCAGGAAGCTCTCATCGAACATCTGGCCATGTGAAATGCCAATGATACACTTGCGCACTACATCATATCCGACTATGAAGTACGGCACGAGCCAGATGAGAAGCATCCAGATGCTTTTGGCAGACTTCTCAGGTATCACAGTATGTTCAGCGATTATCAGCACTATAAAAATGATAAAAGCTATTATGATACGTGTAAGATCCTTTTTCTGTTTTTTAGTCAGTTTATCCATTTCTATAATTTCAGCCGGAATCATCGTTCCGGCCGCCTTTTAAATTTATATTGATTACTAGAGAACGACCTTGCAGTCCGGCTCTACCTTTGCGATGCACTTTACAGCTTCCTGAACGACCTGATCAAATACTGCATCGTCAGCATCGATCATCATCTTCTGTGTCATGAAACTTACGGAAGCATCATTGACACCGTCCAGCTTCTTGATAGCCTCTTCCATCTTTGCAGCGCAGTTTGCACAGTCCAGATCGATAAGTTTGAATTTCTTTTTCATGGTGATTCTCCTTCTTGTTTATCATTTTCCGGTAAGCCCGGCTGTTAACAGTAATATGAGGTCAGCTCACCTCAGTGAAACTACTCTTCGATGTGCTCCTTGCCCATCGCTATGATAGTCTTGACATGATCATCATCAAGTGAATACTTGATCGATTTCCCTTCCCGTCTGCTTCTTACAAGCTTGGCAGTCTTGAGAGCCTTGAGCTGATGCGAAACAGCCGACTGATTCATCTCGATATCCTCACATATTTCAGTGACATTTTTCTCTCCTTCGAACAGATCATAGAGTATCTTGATCCTGGTCGAATCAGAAAACATCTTGAAGAGATCAGCCAGTTCAAGCAGCTCGTTTTCACTCATGCCTCTGAGCATGTATTCATCTTTCTTCGGCATATTTCTACCCTCTCTACTCCCGTTACAGAAGATTGGTAATAAATGATTGCTTGTTCATATGAATATATTATCATATGTTCA
>DMAZ01000057.1 GCA_003446335.1 Lachnospiraceae bacterium
TAGGTGATGCCCATATTTTCAAAGAGCATACCCGGAACGACCATCTGCTTGATGGTGTTCTTCGTGCGGACGATCACATCCGCCACCGGATCGCCGACCACAGGAAGACTTCTTAAGTGATCCTCCACGTTCTTTTTCAGCGTGATATATCCTTCCGCCGCGCGTATATCCGTAAGGTAGGTCGACATCCCGCCGACATTCGGAGAGATGGACATATTGTTGTCATTCAGAATAATAATGAAATTGGTCTTTCGGTCTCCCAGGTTGTTCAGCGCCTCATAGGCTTCTCCTCCTGTCAGGGCTCCGTCACCGATCACCGATACGACTTTATAATTCTCACCGAGGATGTCTCTTGCCTGTACGATTCCGAGTCCGGCAGAGATGGACGTTGAGCTGTGTCCCGTGTCAAATGCGTCACACGGGCTCTCCTTGCGCTTGGGAAATCCGCTCAAGCCTCCGTACTTGCGCAGATCTTCGAATCCGCTCTTTCGTCCGCTCAGGATCTTATGTGTGTAAGCCTGGTGGCCGACATCCCAGATCACCTTGTCCCTCGGAAGATCGAACACCCGATACAATGCGATCGTCAGCTCGACAACGCCGAGATTGGATGCAAGATGACCGCCGGTATGACTGATCTTATCAATCAGGAAATCACGAATTTCACCGGCCAGGATCTCCATCTCCGGATACGTCAGTTTCTTTATATCACCAGGTTCATTGATTTTTTCCAGTATCATCTCATTCTTGTGCCTTTACATATAAATTTTTTTACAGTACTGCTCAAAAAATACGTAAACAAACTCTTCTCATTATACCATACAGCGCTTTTATCTCCCACGAAAATAAGTATAAACTGAGTCTGTGTTGTACCCACCTTCGACAATAAGTATAATCTGAGTCTGTGTTGTACTCACCTTCGACAATACGTATGTATTTAATCCTGCGCCGTATTTTTCACGATCTGCCATGCATCGATGAGGCGGTCCAGAGACCAGGCTGCATTTGCCGGGGAAGTCGACGGCAGCGTGATGCTGGTGCGGCCGAGTGCCTTGGACTGGTACTTGTCAAATACACGCCCGGAGGCTTTACCGTTTGTAAAAATCTGTACAATATCCGCACACTCTATGATCCGGCCGAGATCTGTAGGGACCGCATTCCGGATACTCGCATCGGAGGCTCCGTATATATCACACTCATAGATGGAATCCCACATGGCGATCCGGTTCGCGATCAGAAAAGCCCGCTTCTCCTCGATGCTCTGAAAGTCCGGCCGATCGTAGAGACGAGCCATGACTTTCCAGAAACGGTTCTGCGGATGTCCGTAGAAAAACTGTGCCTCTCTGGATTTCGGGGACGGAAAAGAGCCCAGAATGAGGATCCTGGAGTTCTTATCATACTGAGGCGGTATGTTATGTACGACGTGGGTCAGTTTCTTTTCCATTTTTTCTCCGTTGAATTATGCGTAAAAAAGCTGCTGCGCTCATGGCGCAACAGCTCCATTGTAATTCAGTTCATGTTTTTCGTCCAGTACAAAAACCTTTATGACTATATTCTGGAGTATCCGTAGCCGTTACAGATCGCGTCTACCTTGATACCTTTCTTGCACAGCGGGCAGTCATTGTGCGGAAAAGACTTATAGTCCGGAACATCTTTCGGACTGAAAAGAGAGCATACCCTGATACCCGAAACCGATGTGATCGCAGAGAAGATCGTTGCAAATCCCACGACTTTGCCGCCATAATAGTTGACTGTCTGGGCTGCTTGTCTCAGTGTTCCGCCGGTCGTTGCGCTTGCAAGCAGGACCAGAACGTTTTTATTCCTGATCATATATTCACTGCTCTCTCTGAAGATCATCTGCCCCGTCATTCTGGATTCCGGAGCTACGACATACATGGTCTTATGCATGTTCGCGGAAAGTATTCCTGCTCTTGTCAGTGAATCCGCAAGATAGGCACCGATTACATCCATTCCCTCAAGGCATACAATCGTATCAATTATCGTGTCTGTGCTGAAATATTCACTTATTGCGTTCGCAGCTGCCTTGGCTTCGGCCTGACGACGTGAAATCGTAGTCATATCGAAATAATAATTGATATGGGAATTCGGAGTAACAAAATGGCCGGGGATGACTCTGAGAATTACATTATGATACCTTTTGGATTCCAGTTTTGTATAAGCCTCCATACGCCCTCCTGAATTGTCGAAATTGCATAATTATCAGTTCTCTACCTTTTTGATTATAGTGCATTTTAGCAAGGTATGCAACTTTTTTGATTTATCTTAAAGGAACATTAATAATTCAGGTTTTCAGATAAGACCGAGATGCCGCAGTGCATTCCTGATACCGTCCTCATGGATGCCGGTCGTTACATAATCCGCGGCCTCTTTGGCCACATCCGTTCCGTTGCCCATCGCGATCCCCAGGCCGGCTGCCCTGAGCATCTCGAGATCATTGACACTGTCTCCGATCGAAACCGTATTCCTCACCGGTACACCCGTAAGCTCACATACCTTTTCTATCCCGGTACCTTTCGAAAAGCCCAGAGGGACCATCTCGGCCACTGTATCCGTGTGGACGAGATAACTGAGCAGGTCGGCGAGTTCTTCAAAACAAGGGTTGATCAGTTCGGGATCATCCATCGCGCAGGAGAACTTGGATGCTTCCCATCTTCCCCAGTGATCCCGGATGCTGCGAAGCGCATCGCCCATCTCCCCGCGGACACGGTCGCCATATGCATCATGCCCAAAATCTTCATCGTCAAAATAAAGGTATTCCTTGCCTTCCAGGATCGGCCGCATCTTATATTTCCGCACGGTGCGTATACATCTCTCGAGATCACGGGCTGACATCTCATAGGAGAATACTACACGGTCCCAGTCCATCTTTACCGTGATGTCAGTGAAGTGTTCTCGTGGTACCGCCTTCGGGATCTCTCGATTTCCCGCGTCCGGCGTTTTCAGACAGTCCGGAGTGCATTCAATCATCTCCCCGCAGGAGGAGACAACGCCGTCAAAGCCAATCGAAAACAGATCTTCGCTGCGGATAAAGCCGCGGGACCTGCCGCTGTTGATGAAGGCCAGGTGGCCGTTCTGCCTGAGTTTTTTTATGGCGCTGCGTGTGCTGTCCGGAATGATGAGATGGTAGTCCCAGAGGGTATTGTCTATGTCAAAAAATACTATTTTTCTTTCAGATGTCTGCATTTTCAGTTGTTAAGCCTTTCATATCGTTTCCAATATAATACACTTTTATTCTGCGTCCGTCTAATAAAAATGCCGCTGCGTTGATCTCCCTCATTTGATCAACGCAGCGGTCTTCTACTCTGTATCAGCCGTTTTCGGACGGTTATTCGTTATTTCACGATCTTAAATGTTGCCTTGATCGTTCCGGCATAATTGCCGATGCCCTTTACTGTGACTGTTCCCGTACCTACCTCCTTATTGTTGGCATAGGTCACTGTGAAGTCTTTGTCTTTCTCCAGCGTATATGTCTTCGTTCCGACTTTGCACTTTACGACCGGGACCGGCTTTCTCTCCTTGCCAGTATATGTAT
>DMAZ01000100.1:0-9985 GCA_003446335.1 Lachnospiraceae bacterium
CACCATGAGAATGAGATCGCTCAGTCTGAGTGCGCGTCCGGAAAGGAATTTGCACACTACTGGATGCACAACGCATTCCTGAACATTGATAATAAGAAGATGTCAAAGTCTCTCGGAAATTTCTTTACAGTACGTGACATCTCGGAAAAATACGATCTTCAGGTACTGAGACTCTTTATGCTGAGTGCTCATTACAGAAGTCCGCTGAATTTCAGCGCGGAGCTTATGACGGCTGCGGAGAATTCTCTGGACAGGATCCGCAGAGCGGCTGACAGGCTGAAGGATCTGACCGCTGCAAATGCCGGCAGGCCTTCCGCTGACGGCGATGAGGCAGTGATCGCGGAGATCCGTGGCTTTGTCGATAAGTTCGACGAGAGAATGGATGACGATGCCAACACGGCAGACGCCCTTTCCGTTGTTTTCGATCTGGTGCGCTATGCAAATATCAATGTGACGGAAGAGAGCTCCGCGGAAGTGACGAAAGCCGCATTGAATACGCTTGTCATGCTCTGCGACATTCTCGGCATCAATGCGCTGAAGAAGGAAGAAGTTCTCGACGCAGATATCGAGGCGCTGATCGCTGAGCGTCAGGCTGCCAGAAAAGCAAGAAATTTTGCCCGTGCTGATGAGATCCGGGATCAGCTGAAAGATATGGGCATTGTTCTCATGGATACCAAAGACGGTGTGAAGTGGAGCAGAAAGTAATCGGACAGAAACGGCTGCCGGGCACTTCAGCCGGCAACAGGCCGCCATATAAAGAGGTGGAAGGTGAGTAATATCACAGAAGATGACAATAAGAAAATGAAAGCCAATGTAGGTGCCGGATTCCGGGCCCTCCTGGAGGAAAAGCTCAGGGGTCCTTCTGACCGGAACATACCGGGAGAGCAGACCTATCACTTTCAGCCGGTCCTTACAGAGAGCGAGGCGCGCGCTTACGCGCCCCTCACACTGGCTTTTCTCGGAGATGCCGTCTATGAGCTCGCAATCAGGACCATGCTTGTACAGCGGGGAGATATGCGCCCCAATGAACTGAATCGCAGGTCTTCGCTGCTGGCCAAAGCACATGCACAGTCAGATGCTATGGCGGTCATCGAACCCATGCTCGATGAGACGGAGGCAGATATATACCGCAGAGGACGCAACGCGAAATCTCATACGATGGCCAAGAACGCCACAGTGGTCGACTACAGAAGAGCGACAGGCTTTGAGACACTGATCGGTTATCTGTATCTTTCCGGTAAGCAGGAGCGGATGCTGGAGCTGATACGCACAGCCGTACGAGCCAACGGACAGTGATAAGAAAGCAGGAAAATGAGCAGAGAGAAAAAATATAATGACAATGACCGGAAACGCAGAGGCGGAAGACCCGGAAGAGAGCATGTGAGCAGGGAACTTACGGAAGAGGAACTCAGCGGACGGATCGAAGGGAGGAACTCGGTCATCGAGGCTTTTCGTTCAGGAAGGCAGATCGATAAACTTTTCGTTCAGGAAGATCTTCACGACGGACCGATCGGGACCGCCCTGCGCGAGGCAGCAAAGCGGGACACGATCGTGAACTATGTATCCAGGGAAAGACTTGATGAAATGTCCCTGACCGGGCATCATCAGGGGATCATTGCGCAGGCGGCGGCATTTGCCTACGCTGAGGTGGATGATATATTTGCCCGGGCGAAGGAGAAGGGAGAAGATCCTTTCATCATCCTCCTCGACGGAATCGAGGATCCGCATAACCTCGGAGCGATCATACGTACAGCATGCCTTGCGGGTGCGCATGGAGTCATTCTGCCTAAGAGACGCGCAGTGGGACTGACGCCCGCAGCGGTCAGGGCTTCCGCAGGAGCGATTAACTATGTCCCGGTAGCCCGTGTGACCAATATCGGCAACGAGATAGAAAAACTTCGGGACAGAGGTCTCTGGTTCGTGTGTGCTGATATGGACGGCAAGAGCATGTATGACCTGCCGCTTACCGGTCCGGTCGGTCTGGTCATCGGTTCGGAAGGTGACGGAGTAAGCAGACTTGTCAGAGAAAAATGTGATTTTGTCGCGTCTATTCCGATGAAGGGAGAAATTGATTCTCTGAATGCCTCGGTCGCTGCGGGTGTCCTCATGTATGAGGTCGTGAGGCAGAGAGGCATGTGAGATCAGTTCGGAGAGTGTATGGAGAAGAGAAGAACAGTATCCGAAAGAAATGATTTTCGGAATATGACGGATGAAGAACTTGTACGCCGCTATCGGGAGGGGACTCTCGAGGCGGTGGATTTTCTTTTACGGAAATATAAGCCCCTTGTGAAGAACAGGGCGGCTTCCAGGTACCTGAAGGGCGGAGATTTCGATGATCTGATCCAGGAGGGTATGATCGGGCTCTACAAGGCTGTGCGGGACTTTGAGCCGGATAATGTCGGGAAGGCTTCCTTCTTTACATTTGCGGCATTGTGCATCGACCGTCAGCTCGTGCATGCGATCGAAATGTCTTCCAGACAGAAAAGAAAAGCTCAGACGGAGGCCGTCTTCCTCTCGGAGGATGAGTGGGAGAGCTATATGGGACCGGAAGACAGTCCGGAGAAGATCCTTCTCGACCAGGAAGGGGCCGATGAGACGTACGACAAGATTTATGAGAATCTCAGCCGGATGGAGCGGATCGTTCTCGATCTGCAGCTCCGGGGGTATGATTACAGGGAAATCGCGGGGATCCTGGGAAAAACACCGAAGTCGGTAGACAACGCGATCCAGAGGATACGCCGGAAGACCAAGGAGCATACAGAGTCGGCAAAGCACTGAATTTGTTGCGATTATAGTGTGAAAAGCAGCGGAAATGCGGTAAAATAGTCTTACTATGATGCGTTCCGAACGTTAAAAGTCGGTGAATCGCATTGCGTTATGGTTATTGAGAAAGAGAGGAATTGAGATGGCTGATTATGTTCTTAAAAACTCCGAACTGACTGTGACGGTAAGCTCCGCCGGTGCCGAGATCCGTTCCGTGAAGGATAACGCGACAGGTCAGGAGTACATGTGGCAGGCAGACCCCGCATTCTGGGGATGGACGTCCCCGAATCTTTTCCCGATCGTCGGCAATGTTATGCATGATGAGTATCGCTATAAAGGCGTGACCTATTCCATGAAACAGCACGGGTTCGGAAGAAGAAGCGAGTTCGAAAAGGCAACTGTTCCGGGCTGCGAGCTGGGATTTGCTCTCATCGAGAATGAGAGTACTCTCGGTGCCTACCCGTTCCGTTTCCGGTTCGAGGTCGGATATAATCTGACGGGAAGATCCCTGAAAATCACATGGCGTGTTCTGAATCCGGCCGATGAGACCCTGTATTTCTCCGTCGGTGCACATCCTGCGTTCAATACTCCGCCAACAGACAGTTCCGCGCCGAAAAATGCCTGCTATCTTGCGTTCGATACGGAAAGACCGCTTGAGATCAGTCTGATGAACCTTAAAGACGGCGGACTCAGTGATGATAAGCGCGATTATCCGCTCGAGGAAGGCGGTTTTCTGAAGATTACCGACGATCTTTTTGACATCAATACATTGATCATTGAGAATGAGCAGGTCCACAGGATCTCACTCTGCGATGATGACAGAAAGCCCTATGTCACTGTCAGATTTGAGGCACCTCTGGTAGCTGTCTGGTCTCCGAAAGCGGCTGCTCCGTTCGTGTGTCTGGAGCCGTGGTACGGCCGTCTGGACCGCACGACGTTCACCGGGGAACTTCCGGAGCGTGAATATGAGCAGGAACTGGAGCCGGCCGGGGTATTTGAGAAGTCTTATGATATAGACTTTAATTGATACGGAGCTTACATGCATATAATGGCTATGCAGGCAGAACTCATGTGAGAAAGAATACGCTGAAAACAGAAAAATTAACGAACAGGCGGAATCAACAGCGATTTTATCAACAGATGGTTTACAAGTTGTTCGGATTGATATACAATGAGAATGCGATTTTCGCATTCTCATTTTTCTATGCACGGCATTCGCCGTAATTTTCCATTTTTTCAATTTATAAACTGTCATCCCGCACAGGGACCTGTCTTTTCGTGTGCCGGTCCCGCGGGATACGACCGGAAAGGGGGTCCTTATGAAAAAAAGAGGAGTCGTACAGTATACGAAAGCAATGTCTGAGCTGCATCGCTACAGCAGCATAAAGGAGGCTGAGTCTATTTACAGCATCTCTCATATCTCGGGAGTGTGCCGCAGACACAGAAAATCAGACGGCGGATACATATGGAGATATGACGATGATGCGGATCCGTACGCGGATTCCGCCAACGAGATCTCCCTGTGAGCGCGCAGCGTTTTCGGGCCGCAGAAAGTAAGAGGCTTCGCTGAAACATCTGTGCGGGTCTTGTCCTTGACGCTTTAATCTGCTAAACTATGTAGCAGGTATTCAGGTCATTACGAAACGATATACGCGATGGAATTGTATGAGTAATTCGGACGATCTGCACAGGCCCCGGAAGTTCCCGGTGCGGAAGCCGTATGAATACTCCCGGAATTCAAGCGGGAAACTTCGTTTTGCTGATGCCTGGCAACAGATATATACAGGAGAAAGGAGAAGCTGTCCGGACAGACCGGATTCCTGTCCGGTCATGGGAGCACATCGGGTGAAGTACCTGTGCCTGTACCATGAGGATATGTCCCGACAGCGGCAGAGTATGGCAGAGTGGAATATTGAGACAAAATGTGTGCAGAGTGGTTACAGGCCGGGAAACGGTGAGCCGAGAGAAGTCCCGATTTACCAGAGCACGACCTTCAAATATGATACGAGCGCTGATATGGCCAGGCTTTTTGACCTGGAGGCTTCCGGATATTTCTATACAAGGCTCCAGAATCCCACCAACGATTACGTTGCAGCCAAGATCGCCGAGATGGAAGGCGGTACGGCAGGTATGCTGACATCCAGCGGTCAGGCGGCCAACTTCTATGCGATCTTTAATATTGCAAATGCCGGCGATCATGTAGTCTCCAGCGCATCCATATATGGAGGTACCTTCAATCTGTTCAATGTGACAATGCGCAAGATGGGCATAGACTTTACATTTGTATCCCCGGACTGCTCCGAAGAGGAACTTGAAGCGGCTTTTAAGCCGAACACAAAGGCCGTGTTCGGTGAATCTATTGCCAATCCGGCCCTTACAGTACTGGATTTTGAAAAATTTGCAAATGCAGCTCACAGGCACGGCGTTCCGCTCATCGTGGATAACACGTTCCCGACACCGGTCAATTGCCGCCCGATCGAGTATGGGGTCGATATTGTCACACATTCCACCACAAAGTATATGGACGGTCATGGATCCTGTGTAGGCGGCGCGATCGTAGATGCGGGAAAGTTCGACTGGATGGCGAACGCAGAGCGCTTCCCGGGACTTACAACACCGGACGAAAGCTACCATGGAATCGTCTATGCTGAAAAGTTTGGCCTGGGCGGTGCCTTTATCACCAAGGCGACCTCTCAGCTCATGCGTGATTTCGGATCGATCCAGTCCCCGCAGGATGCCTATATCCTGAACATCGGCCTGGAGAGCCTGCATGTGCGCATGAAACAGCATTGCAGGAACGGTCTTGCACTTGCTGAGTTCCTTTCTTCAAGTGATAAGGTAGAGTCGGTAGCTTATCCGGGACTGCCGGGGGACAAGTACTATGATATCGCTCAGAAGTATATGCCGAACGGAACCTGCGGCGTTGTATCTTTCTGCGTAAAGGGCGGGAGAGCAGCTGCCGAGAAGTTCATGCATGAGCTCAAGGTGTTCGCCATCGAGACACACGTTGCAGACGCGCGCAGCTGCTGCCTGCATCCGGCCAGTTCGACGCATCGCCAGCTCACAGAGGAAGAACTTATTGCATGCGGTGTTCCGGGCAATCTGATCAGAATGTCCTGCGGACTTGAAGGTACGGATGATCTGATCGCGGATGTTGCAAATGCGCTTTCTGCGATCTGAAACGGTCGATCATACTTATCATTTATATAAAGACAAATAAGAAGCACCTGCACAGATGATCTCGCTGCGATATCTGTGCAGGTGCTTTTATCAACTGTATTGTTTATTGAGTGACGGTAAAGATCATACAGTCTTATCAGTGGAATATCTTCTTGTTCTCATAGACCGGCTCACAGGTCATCTGCACACCGAGCTTCTTCATCAGTGTGCGGTCGACAGGGGAGAGCATGACCGAGCAGTGGGCCTGGCAGCCTCTCAGAGCCGGCAGGGCGGCCATTACATCTGCCGCTTTCGGGTCCGTAGCAGCTGAGATAGACAGCGCGTAGAGGACTTCATCTGTGTGCAGTCTCGGGTTCTTACCGCCAAGGTATGTCGTCTTCAGAGTCTGTATAGGCTGGATCGCTTCCGGAGAAATGATTTTTACTTCGTGCGGGACCCCTGCGATCATCTTCAATGCGTTGAGAAGAGCCGCGGATGTCGGTCCGAGCAGATCGGAGGTCCTGCCGGTAACGATCGTGCCGTCATTCAGTTCGATCGCGGCAGCCGGCGCGCCTGTCTTCTCCGCTCTCTGCATGGCCGGGGCGACGATACGGCGGTCGCTCTTGGAAACGTGGGCCTGCTTCATGATCATTTCGATCTTGTCGGCCTCATCCTCATATCGGGTGCCGTCGGCCAGACCGATGAGGGCTTCATAGTAGCGCCGGATGATTTCCTGACGGGAGGCTTCGCGGCAGACTTCATCGTCGACGATGCATTTGCCCGCCATATTGACGCCCATATCCGTCGGTGACTTATAAGGGCATTCGCCGTAGATCGTCTCGAACATTGCCTGAAGGACCGGGAAAGCCTGGACGTCACGGTTATAATTGACGGTCGTCTCGCCATAGGCTTCAAGGTGGAACGGGTCGATCATGTTCACGTCATTCAGATCTGCCGTGGCAGCCTCGTAGGCGAGATTTACCTCGTGTTTAAGGGGCAGGTTCCAGATCGGGAATGTTTCGAACTTGGCATAGCCGGCGTTTATTCCGCGCTTGTGGTCATGGTAGAGCTGGGAGAGGCAGGTGGCAAGCTTTCCGGAACCAGGGCCCGGAGCGGTCACGATGACCAGCGGCCTGGACGTCTCAATATAATCATTCTTTCCGTATCCTTCGTCGCTGACGATGAAGGGGACATTGTGAGGATATCCTTTGATGATATAGTGAAGATAGACATGTACGCCGTACTTTTCCAGATGATTTTTGAAGAGGACGGCTGCGTCCTGGCCGGTGAAATGAGTGATGACCACGGAACCGACATAAAGACCGCAGTCCCTGAATTCATTCATGAGACGCAGTACATCCGTATCATACGTGATACCCAGATCACCTCTCACTTTATTGTTTTCTATATCGGTCGCCGAGATGACGATTACAATTTCGGTCTGATCTCTGAGCTGAAGCAGCATGCGAAGCTTGGAGTCGGGCTGAAAACCCGGAAGTACCCGGGAGGCATGGTAATCATCGAACAGCTTTCCGCCGAATTCAAGATAAAGCTTTCCGCCGAATTGATTGATCCTTTTTCGAATCATATCGGACTGCATTTCAAGGTATTTTTCATTACTGAAGCCGATTTTCATGCGTTCCTCCTTACGTGTGTCGGGTCGATCGTTAAAACGGACGCTTACGATCCGCTGAGATACTTATCCGTGAACCGGGACCGCTTTAAGAGGCTGATCATACAGTTCAACATCTTTTAAATATATCAGAATATGAGTGGCGATGCAAAGAGATTATTTGACTATCTGTAATGGATCTCTTCCGACGATCCGTTCCGCTTAAAATGCGAATGTCCGCAGACGGAACCGGAACGTTTTCGAAAATCGTTCGTAAAGTTCACAAAAGTTTTACAGGTATGGGGAATACATGTTCTTGCATATTTGAGACAAAATCCATATAATTGAATATGTCTGTCCATGGCGTATCTGCGTTCCTTAAGATCCTGTCAGCGGACAGATCAGACATCGCGGCGGTACAGAACGGACCGGCCGCGTATGAAAGGAGAAAAATGGATAACAACAGAAATAATAATAATCAGCATGATAACGGAAACCGGAACCGTCAGTCTCTGATTATTTTTCTGGTATGTCTGATGGTCGGCCTGATCGGTATGGGTCTGTTCTCAGGTATGCTTGACACGTCAACATCCAGAAAGATAACCTATGACAAGTTCATACAGATGCTGGAAAATAATGAGGTCAAATCTGTAACGATCAAGAATTCGACACTTGAGATCGAACCGACCGCACAGACTGACGAGACAGGAAAAATCACTTATCACACGGCTATGACCGAGGATGAGACGGCTCTGACGGAGCGCCTTGCGCGCTATAAGGTGGAGTTCTCGAAAGAGGAGACATCCATCATCAGCGAGATCGTCTACTCTATCCTGAGCTTTCTGATACCTTTTATCCTGTTCATGGTGATCATAAGTATGTTCATGGGCAGAATGAACCGTGGCGGAGGCGTCATGGGGGTCGGCAAGAACAAGGCCAAGACATATGTACAGAAAGATACCGGTATCACTTTCCGGGATGTAGCGGGCGAAGATGAGGCCAAGGAGAGCCTGCAGGAATGTGTTGATTTCCTGCATAACCCGGGTAAGTTCTCGGCTATCGGCGCAAAACTTCCGAAAGGGGCCTTACTCGTGGGACCTCCCGGTACAGGTAAGACGCTTCTGGCCAAGGCTGTAGCGGGAGAGGCGAAAGTTCCTTTCTTCTCCCTGTCCGGATCTGAATTCGTGGAAATGTTCGTCGGCGTCGGTGCAAGCCGTGTCCGCGATCTTTTTGACGAAGCCAAGAAAAATGCTCCCTGCATCATCTTCATAGATGAGATCGATGCAATCGGAAAGACACGTGACAGCGGCAGATTTGGCGGGAATGATGAAAGAGAGCAGACTCTGAATCAGCTGCTTGCTGAGATGGACGGTTTTGACGCGACCAAAGGACTCCTGATCCTGGCGGCAACGAACAGGCCGGAGATTCTTGATCCGGCACTTCTTCGTCCGGGACGTTTCGACAGACGTGTCATCGTGGATCGACCGGACCTGAAGGGCCGTGTCGCGATCCTTAAAGTACATGCCAAGGACGTTCTGATGGATGATACCGTCGATCTGGACGCCATTGCTCTAGCTACAGGCGGCGCAGTCGGATCCGACCTGGCCAATATGATCAACGAGGCTGCTATTCTTGCGGTTCGCAACGGCCGTCATCAGGTATGCCAGAAGGATCTGCTGGAGGCAGTGGAAGTCGTTCTTGTCGGTAAGGAAAAGAAAGATCGTATTCTCAGCGTGGAGGAGAGAAGAATTGTGTCCTATCATGAGATCGGTCACGCTCTGTGCTCGGCTCTTCAGAAGAATACCGAGCCTGTCCAGAAGATTACGATCATACCGAGGACGATGGGTGCTCTCGGCTATGTAATGAATGTTCCTGAAGAAGAGAAGTATCTCAATACCAAGAAGGAACTGGAAGCGCAGCTTGTCATGACACTCGGCGGAAGAGCGGCGGAAGAAATCGTTTTCGATACGGTCACGACCGGTGCAGCCAACGATATTGAGAAAGCGACCAAGATTGCCCGCGCGATGATCACACAGTACGGTATGTCCGAAAAATTCGGTCTGATGGGTCTTGCCAGTGTAGAGAGCCAGTATCTTGACGGAAGGGCTGTTCTGAACTGCGGTGATCAGACCGCTACGGAAATCGACCATGAAGTCATGACTCTTCTGAAGAAATCCTATGAACAGGCTCTTGATCTTCTCAGCGCGCATCGCAGTACACTGAATCAGCTGGCTGAATATCTTATCCAGAAAGAAACGATAACCGGAAAAGAGTTCATGAAGATCTTCCGTGAGGCGGAAGGGCTTCCCGAACCGGTTTTCGAAGAGAGCGGGAACAGGGTATCTTTACAGGATCCTGCAGCAGCGGAGAATCCCGAGTTTGCTCCTGAACAGGTGCCTTATCCGGAAACAGCCCGGAATCAGATACCTTATCCGGAGACTGCTTCGAATC
>DMAZ01000100.1:10064-14527 GCA_003446335.1 Lachnospiraceae bacterium
GAATCAGATGCCTTATCCGGAAACTGCTTCGAATCAGATGCCTTATCCGGCACCTGCGGAGCAGGGACTTGTGAACGGCGGGCAGCCGTATCCGCCCCGGAGTACAGGACAGGGATATGGAAACCCGAAGCCGATGCCTCCCCAGGGACCGCGCTATCCGCAGGGTGTAGGCAGAAATGCTGACGGTCCGCAGATTCCGGGTTATATGCAGAGGAAACCTCTCGTGAGACCGGAGACCAGACAGGAGAACACAAGACCGGAGACGCAGGATAATACCAATATCCATGATGATATCCATGAAGTATAAGCGTTCTTGAATAATGACAGGGTGCTGCTGCATTGCCAAAAATGCGGCAGCCCTTTTCTTATTACAGGAAATCTAAAAGAACTGCACGGAGGATTCGTGACACGATGAGCGAAGAGAAAATGTTCGATATAGAAGAAGAACTGAAAAAATTACCCGGCAGACCCGGCGTATATATCATGCACGATGTCCATGACACGATCATATATGTCGGTAAGGCTGTGAGTCTGAAGAATCGTGTGCGGCAGTATTTTCAGAAGAGTTATAAACGCAGCCCGAAGATCACGCGGATGGTATCCAATATCGACCATTTTGAATACATTGTGACAGACTCAGAGCTTGAGGCACTCGTTCTGGAGTCCAATCTGATCAAGGAGCACAGACCGAAATATAATACCATGCTGAAGGATGATAAGAGTTATCCTTACATAAGGGTAACAACAAATGAGGCTTTCCCGCGTATTATGATCGCCCGAAGCATGAAGAAAGATAAGTCGTCATATTTCGGACCGTATGTCAATGCGACGGCTGTGAGAGACACTGTAGAACTTTTGAGAAAATTATACGGTGTCAGATCCTGCAGCAGGAGACTCCCGGAGGATCAGGGCCGGGACAGACCCTGTCTGTACTATCATATCGGTCAATGTCCGGGACCTTGTCAGGGATATATTTCCGAGGAAGAATACAGGAAACATGTCGATTCGATGATCGGCTTCCTGAAGGGGAAATATCAGGAGGAAATTGATGCTCTGACACAGAAGATGCTGAAGGCTTCAGAGGAAATGAACTATGAGGAAGCTGCTTCCTGCAGAGATCTGATACAAAGTATAAAGCAGATCGGAGAAAGGCAGAAAATCACGGGGAACGATGATAATGACAGGGATATTCTGGCCATCGCCATGGATGCTGTTACCGGAAACGATCCGGACCACCCGTATGATTTCTCCGGGAACGGACAGGCCGCAAGGCCTGACTTCCTCGGGAGCCGAAATGCCGTGGTACAGGTATTCTTTGTGAGGGGCGGAAAGCTGATCGGAAGAGAGCATTTTTTCCTGACAGCGGACGATACGGATGACCCAGCCCAGGTCGTGTCAAGTTTTATTACACAGTATTATTCAGGTGCTCCGTTCATTCCCAGAGAATTGATGCTCGAAACGGATATACCGGACCGTCAGCTGATCGAACGATGGCTGACGGAGCGGCGCGGCTCGAAAGTTGTGATCCGCATTCCGCAGAGGGGTATGAAAGAGAAGCTTGTTGCTCTGGCACATGATAATGCGGAGATGGTCCTGTCCAAAGACCGGGAACGCCTGAAGAGAGAAGAACTGCGTACGATCGGAGCAGTCCGTGAAATCGCGGAATTGCTCGGGCTCCGCAGAGCGGACAGAATGGAGTCATATGATATTTCAAATATAAGCGGCTTCGATTCCGTAGGGTCTATGATCGTTTACGAGAAAGGAAAGCCGAAAAAGAGCGATTACCGCAAATTCAAGATCAAATGGGTCGATGGACCGAACGATTATGCCAGCATGGAAGAAGTGCTCACACGACGTTACAGAAGGGCTGCGGAAGGAGATGAAGGATTTTCAAAACTTCCCGACCTGATCCTGATGGATGGCGGAAAAGGTCAGGTCCATGCGGCGGAGAAGGTGCTTGATGAACTGGGCTTTGATATACCTGTTGCCGGTATGGTGAAGGATGATTATCACAGAACGAGAGGTCTGTATTATCATGACCGGGAACTGCCGATCAGATCAGATTCGGAGGGATTCAAGCTTCTGACAAGAATTCAGGATGAAGTCCATCGTTTTGCGATTGAATACCACAGGCAGCTCCGCAGTAAGGGACAGGTCCACTCTGTGCTGGATGATATAAGCGGAATCGGACCGGCAAGAAGAAAAGCTCTGATGCGGACATTCAAGACTGTGGAGGGAATACGTGACGCTACGCTCGATCAGCTCACCCATGCGCCTTCCATGAATGAGCGCTCCGCCCGAAGTGTCTACGAGTTTTTCCATTCAGGAAGTGAAAAAGAAGAGAAAACACACACCGACTGACAACACAATTCACAAATGGACAGTGGGGTTGTTGCCTTCTTTTTGTTGAAATGGTATAATATTTTCGAACGGGCGTTTTGTAATACGGTAATTTTTCAATCGAAGCAGGAGGTACAGTTGAAGACAACGGTTACATTATCGAAATTGGCGGAGGATCTTGATCTTCGGAATCTGACACCTGAAATCGACATGACGACAATTGAACTGACGACACAGGAAATTAACAGGCCGGCTCTTCAGCTGGCAGGCTATTATGAGCATTTCTCACATGAGCGTGTTCAGATCATCGGATATGTCGAGTACACATACATCATCTCCAAGGAAGAAGAGGAGCAGCATGACTGTTTCGAGAAGTTTATTTCCAGCGGTATTCCGTGTGTTATCTTTACGACGCTCACGGAGCCGACTGAGGATATGAGAAATCTGGCGAATCAGTATAAAGTTCCTGTCCTTATTTCGGAGCGTACAACGAGTTCGTTCATGGTCGAGATCATCCGGTATCTCGGTGGAGAACTGGCTCCCAGAATTTCCATGCATGGCGTTCTTGTTGATGTATACGGAGAAGGTGTGCTTATAACGGGAGAGAGTGGAATCGGAAAGTCGGAGGCGGCACTGGAGCTCGTGAGAAGAGGTCATCGTCTTGTCAGTGACGACGTTGTTATTATCAGAAAAGTTTCCGAAGCTGTGTTGATCGGGTCAGCTCCCGATGTAACAAAACACCTCATTGAGCTTCGGGGAATCGGGATCATTGATGTCAGGATGCTCTACGGTGTTGAACATGTGAAAGATTCTCAGGAAATCGATCTGGTCATCAAGCTGGAGGACTGGAATAAGGAGAGAGAATATGACCGCCTGGGACTTGAGGAGCAGACGACAGAGATACTGGGCAATAAAGTGTTATGTCACTCGATTCCGATCAGACCCGGGCGTAACCTTGCTGTCATTGTAGAGACGGCGGCGGTCAATCACAGGCAGAAAAAGATGGGATACAATGCTGCGCATGAGCTGTATCGTCGTGTGCAGGAAAATTTAATGAATAAGAAAGGTGTTTAACTATGGGCAAAGTATGTTTCGGAATCGATGTAGGCGGAACGACCATTAAGTGCGGACTTTTCGAGACCAGCGGTGCTGTGATCGATAAGTGGGAGATCGTCACGAGAACAGAGAACGGAGGAGAGAATATCCTTCCGGATATCGCTGCGACGGTCATCTCAAAGATGACGGTCAAAGGGTATACCAAGGACGATGTCGTCGGTGTGGGTGTGGGAATTCCCGGACCGGTCATGGCCGGCGTTGTTCCGGTAGCGGTCAACCTTCACTGGGGTGAGAAAAATGTTGAGTACGAGCTCGGAAAACTTCTTGACATGAAAGTCCGTGCAGGTAATGATGCCAATGTCGCTGCGCTCGGCGAGCTTTGGAAGGGCGGCGGAGAAGGCAAGGAGAACATGATCATGGTCACGCTCGGGACCGGTGTCGGCGGTGGCATTATCGTCGATGGAAAGATTCTCGAAGGGTCCCACGGTGCGGGCGGAGAAATCGGACATGCTCATGTCGAGGACAAGATCACCGATCCGTGCAACTGCGGCAAGTGCGGGTGCCTTGAGCAGGTAGCTTCCGCTACCGGTGTTGTCCGTCTTGCCAAGGAAGAGCTTATGGCGAATCCGGTCGCGGTCACGGTCCTTCGTGACACGGAAATCACTTCCAAGTCCGTATTTGACGCATATAAGGACGGAGATGCCGTTGCATCGAAAATCGTCAATCGTTTTGCGAAATATCTCGGTACAGCACTTGCGACATTTGCATGCGTTACAGATCCGGAGATAATCGTAATCGGCGGCGGTGTCTCAAAGGCAGGCGAGTGCCTTACCAATATCGTGGGAAATTATTACAGGACACAGGCTTTCTCGGCCTGCGCCGCAACTCCGATCGTTCTTGCAAAGCTTGGAAACGATGCGGGTATATACGGAGCTGCAAAACTCGTTCTGTAACAAACGGCAGATACACTAAAAAAGAGGTTGTTGCTTTGGCAACAACCCCTTTTTTTCTTGTCAGCCTTCCTCGTCGAAGTATTCGCCTTCGCCGCCTTCATCACCGCCGCCTTC
>DMAZ01000230.1 GCA_003446335.1 Lachnospiraceae bacterium
CCTACGGCGTAAAGGCGACATTCTTCGTGACAGCTCAGAATCCGGATTATTATGACTACATCCGTGAGGCCTATGAGCGGGGGAACACGATCGGTCTGCACTCCTACACACATGAGTACTCTCAGATCTACACATCTGTCGATGCCTTCTTCGCAGATATCGACCGGATATCTGCTGTCGTGGAGGATCAGATCGGGTATGTACCCTGCTTCCTCAGATTCCCGGGAGGAGGCTCCAATACCGTATCAAGGCATTACTGTGACGGCATTATGTCAGCTCTCTCCGATGAGGTCCAGGCACGCGGCTATCAGTACTGGGACTGGAATGCCGAGACCGGGGACGGCGGTTCTGTCACAACGGCGGAATCCATCTCCAATGCACTGTCCTGCGAGGCAGAGACGATCGTGATGTTGTGCCACGACGGCGAAGCCAAGGAGACTACGGTGGAGGCACTGCCGACGATCATCGAGGAATATCTGGCGCGAGGCTATGTATTTAAGCCCCTTGACAGGCAGGCGACCGTGGTACACCACGAAATCTTCAACTGATCCTGTGCAGGAAAAAAACATGAAGATAGAAATAATATCCTTCACGGAGCAGGGGCAGGAACTTGCCGGCCGCCTTGCCGGGCAGCTCGGCGCGGCAGCTGTCCGGTGCGGAAAAGAGCACCCGCTCCATGCGTGGACGAGGGAGGCATTTGCAAATGCCGATGCCCTCATTTACGTCGGCGCCCTCGGCATCTGTGTGCGGTCTGTCGCTCCGTATGTCCGATCCAAATCGACAGATCCGGCCGTGGTCGTCATCGATGAGACCGCAAAATATGTCATACCTGTTCTCGGCGGGCATCTGGGCGGTGCCAATGACCTGGCTCGCCGAATCGCCGGGATCATCGGAGCCGAGCCGGTCATTACGACCGCGACAGACCGGAGAAATGTTTTTTCCGTGGATGCGTGGGCACGTCTGCAGGGATGCGCCGTGGAGAATCCGGGGAAGATCAAGACCGTCTCCGTGAAGCTTCTTAAGGGAGAGGAGATCTGCATACGCAGTGATTATCCGATCAGGGGAGAAGCTCCGGAGCGGGTGAAAGTCCTGTACGGGACCCTGAAGGATCCTGCAGGCGGGGATGTCAGAACGAAGTATGTGCAGGCGGCAGGTGAGGAAGCCGGAGTCGTCTCATCCGGGTGTCACGGAGAAGCGGATGTCTGCGTCAGCATCTATCGGACCGACAGCTCACTTCTTCATATCGTTCCCAAAATCGTCTGTGCCGGGATCGGCACGAAGCGCGGCATACATGAGCAGCAGGTCGGGGAGGCGGTCGAAAAGGCCTTCGCGAAAGCAGGTATCTCAGAATGTGCTCTCGCCGGTGTCTTCAGCATTGACCTCAAGAAAGACGAAGAGGGTCTTGCGGCTTTCTGCCGAAAGAGAGCGGTCCCGTTCATCACGTATACTGCGGAGGAGCTGAGGAAGGCGGAGGGCAGTTTTTCCGCCTCCAGATTCGTTGAGGAGATCACCGGCGTTGACAATGTGTGTGAGCGGAGCGCGGTGCTGGGGGCAGCGTGGTCCGACGGACGACCTCCGGGCGACGAACGGTGGATACGCAAGGCAGAGATACCCGCGGATAACGGGACGAAACTTATTTTCGGAAAACATGCGTATGACGGGGTGACCGTCGCGTTTGCCGTGCGAGATTTCGATCCTGATTTCAGATGGACGGAAGAGGAAATGTGAAGTTTTAATTATGAAAAAGTTGTATGTTGCGGGCATAGGCCCCGGATCTGAAAATATGATAACGCCGGAAGTCAGGGAGGCTCTTCTTAAAGCCGATGTCATCTGCGGCTACACCGTCTACACAGATCTGGTCAGAGAACAGTTCCCGGAAAAGAAGTATCTGACTACGCCGATGCGGAAGGAAATCGAACGATGCAGGATGGCTCTGTCTGAAGCCGCCTGCGGAAGAACGACAACCCTGATCTGCAGCGGAGACGCAGGCGTCTACGGAATGGCCGGACCGATCCTCATGATGCAGGGAGATTTCCCGGAAGTGGATATAGAGATCCTGCCGGGGATTACCGCCGCAACAGCAGGCGCGGCGATCCTCGGAGCGCCGCTCATGAATGATTTCTGTGTGATATCGCTGTCTGACCTTCTGACTCCGTGGGAAGTGATCGAAAAGAGACTTCGGGCAGGCTGCGCCGGAGATTTTGTCCTGTGTATTTATAATCCCATGTCCCGGAACCGCCCCGATCACCTTGCCCGGGCCTGCGATATTCTGCTTGAAGAGATATCGCCTCTGACGGTCTGCGGATGGGTCCGCAAGATCGGCAGGGAAGGGACCGAAAAGAAAATTCTCACTCTGGCTGAACTGAGGAATGAGAAAGTAGATATGTTCACGACGGTATATGTGGGCAATTCGGCTACACAGCTTGTTTCGGGCAGGATGGTGACCGGCCGCGGTTACCGGATGTAAGAGCGGGAATTGAGTGCTATGAAGATCATACTATATGGCGGGACCTCCGAGGGAAGGATCCTGGCGGGGAGACTGGCCGGACAGGGACATGAGATCACGGTCAGTGTGGCGACGGATGTCGGTGCGGAGGAGCTGCTCCGCGAAGGCAATCTGGCGCGTATCCTGGTAGGACGTATGGATGCTGATGAGATGCGGGCAGTTATCGGCAAATATGATATCTGTATTGACGCAACGCATCCTTATGCGGTGGAGGCCACAGCCAATATCAGAGAGGCCTGCGAAAAAGAGGGCATAAAATATATCCGTCTGATGCGAGGGGCGGAAGGATGCGGCAGAACGGAAGGTCAGGAAGCTTCGCCGAATAATGAAGATGTTGCAGTACCCGGATCGGCTGCTGATCCGGACCGCGCCAAAGCCTGTATCAGGGAAGCGGCGGATGCCGGGGAGGCCGGCCGGATGCTTCTTAAGACACACGGGAATATTCTGCTTACGACCGGTTCGAAGGAGATCGAGGCTTTTTCGGAAATTCCGCGGGAGAGACTGTATGTGAGAGTCCTTCCCACTGTGCCTTCCATCGAGGCCTGCGTGAAAGCCGGTATTCCGACCCGGAACATTATCGCCATGTTCGGACCCTTTACACAGAAGATGAATGAAGCTGTCATGCAGCAGTACAATATCTCCCATCTGGTCACGAAAGAGACCGGAAAAAGAGGAGGATTCCCCGAAAAAATCGATGCCGCGGCTGCATGCGGCGTCCGGACGATCGTGATCAGGCGACCGGAGGAAAACGGATTCGGGATCGAAGAGGTGATCCGTATGCTGCATGATCTGACAGAGGAAATATTATGAAAATATCACTTGTAGGAGCCGGCTGCGGAACGGCGGCCACCCTGACCGAAGAAGGTATAACTGCGCTGCAGAGCGCGGATGTGATCCTCGGTGCGGCCCGGGTCGTGGAAGGACTTCCCGCGTTCTGCCTGCAGAATAAAGAAGTCGTTGCGGCAAAACCGGCCCGGATCGGTCCTCTGCTGGAAGGATATCGGGACGATGAGAATATTGCAAATATCGCAATTGCTCTCAGCGGAGATTCCGGTTTTTATTCCGGTGCCCGCTTTCTCAAAGAGATCATAACAGACCGGCTCAGGGATGCGGAGATCGAGATCCTTCCGGGTATCTCCTCCGTTCAGATGCTGGCCGCAAAGATCGGTATTCCGTGGCAGAACTGGAATCTGGTCTCGGCCCACGGGACCGACTGTGATCCGGTATATGAGGTCATGAAAGGGAGACCTACATTTTTCCTGACCGGCGGAAGATATACAGTCGATGTGATCTGCAGAGAGCTGGCAGAGGCGGGGCTCAAAGACCTGCGGGTCACGGTCGGAGAGAACCTTTCTTATTCATATAAAGGCGAAATGCCTGAAAAGGAAACGGAGAGGCCGGAAGAAGGGATGAGAAAAGAGCGTATCTTCGTCGGCACGGCCGGGGAATGTGCGGAGATGTCTTTCCCGGATCTGGCTGTCATGCTTGCGGATACGTACAGTATGGCAGAAGACGGCCGGCCTTTGATCATGGCCGGACGGAACCCGGGTATCCCCGATGAAGAATTCATCCGGGGAAGAGTGCCTATGACCAAATCTGAGGTGAGGTCCGTCATCTTGAGCAAGATGGCCATATCGGCCGGGGATGTTGTATGGGACATCGGCGCGGGGACCGGAAGCGTCAGCTGTGAGATGGCCATGCAGGCAAGATCGGTATGGGCACTTGAAAGAAAAGAGGAAGCGGTCGATCTCATACTGCGGAACAGGGAGAAATTTGCAAGGTGGAATCTCCGCGTGGTGCAGGGATGTGCCCCGGAGGATCTTGACAGACTGCCGGTGCCTGACAAGGTATTTGTCGGCGGCAGCGGAGGAAATCTTCGGGAAATCATGCGGATGATCTGGGAGCGGAACCGGGATGCCCGCATTTGCGTAAGCGCTGTACTCCTTGAGACACTTAAGGAAGGACTTAAATTATTCGAAGAAAGGAATATCGATCCTGATATAGTACAGATTACCGTGAACCGATCAGAATCGGTCTGCGGCAAGCATATGATGAAAGCGGGGAATCCGGTTTTTATTCTTACCGGCGGAGGAACCGGACATCAGACAGCTGCGAACGATAAGTAAGAGCGACCATTCACTTGGGGGAACCCCCGGGAATGCCTCAGCGGGAGTTATGCAGGAGGAAAAGGATGGACAGAGAGTTTCAAAAAAAGCTTCTTGACGCGTTCATGTCCGATTATCAGCGGGTCTACCTGGTCGACCTGGTGGAGAATCAGATCTATATGCAGGTGAACGGCGATAAGGCCAATGAAGATGAGAACCCGTGGATGCAGGCGGCAATCGACCCTACGGTCTCTTTTGAAAAATTTATCTACTATTACAGTGAATACTCGGTGGCTGAAAGCCATCGGAAATGGTTCGAAAAACAGATGAGTGCCGAAAATATCCGCAATACGCTGCTCGGCAGGAATGCATTTATTATTTCCTGTCCGCTGGTATCGGGAGACTGGAGGAGAATAGAGGTCCGAAGATTCGATGAGGGAAGCGGAATAGCCACGACTGCGCTGATCTGCATCCCTTACAGCCGCGCCAGCGATGATATGGAACGGTATATGCCCGGAGACCAGTCTGTCATCGATATGCCGCAGCAGGACCGCGCAAAGAAAGACATGCTGGGCAGGCAGCAATCGATCTCCACCTATCTGGTCGATGTAACGGAGTACAGGCTTTTAAGAGGAACCTTCCATTCGAAGGATATATTCTATCTGATGGATCAGATTTCGCTCCCATGTGACTATAATGTGTTTCTGGAAGCGTGGCTGCCGCTGGTCGTTTCAGATGATCTTGACGAACTGAAGATGCTGATGTCCAGAGAGTATATGTTCCGCTGCTACGCACTCGGGAACAGAGAACCGTGGATCGAGTATATGGTCCGGGATAAATTCGGCAACGAAGTCTGGCTGAATCATAAGCTTCTGCTCACAAAAAATGAAAAGTCAGGCCATGTTATGTGTCTTTTTGTCGTACGTGATATCACGGATCAGGTGGTGACGAGTGCTGAGAATGAGCGGCGCATGAATCTGATCGAAGGCCTGACATCAGAGTACTCTTCTGTTTATTTTGTGGACCTCGTAAAGGACAGATATCATATTTATCGTCTCGCCGATTTTATTCAGAAGAGATTTGAGGAAGGCTTTACGGACAGTTTCGACCGATCCATGGAGTACTTTCTGGAAAACGGCGTATACAGTTTTGACAAAGAATCGGTCAGACAGAAACTTCTGAGAGAGGGAATTCTCAAAAATCTTGAGGGGCGCAGGGATTACAGCTATATTTTCCGTGCGACGACAAGCGGAGGTCCTATATATTACCGGTGCATGGTCGTTCGGATCGATAAAAATGAGGGGGAGCCCACGGAGGTCCTGGTCGGCTTTGCGGATGTCAACGAAGAGCAGGAAAACTCTCTGCGGCAGAAGCAGTTGCTCGAGTCCGCACTTGAGCAGGCCAGGAATGCCGGCAAAGCCAAGACCGTGTTCCTGTCCAATATGTCTCATGACATCAGGACCCCTATGAACGCGATCATGGGTTTTGCCGAGCTTGCCAAGCTCCATCCGGATGATGTCCGGACAGTAGAGGACAGTCTGGATAAGATCCTGTCTTCGGGGGAACATCTGCTGCAGCTCATCAATAATATTCTGGATATAAGCAGAATCGAGAGCGGAAGGATGATCCTGAAGGAGGAGCCGTGCTGTCTGCGCGAGCTTATCGATGAGATCGCGGGTGTCTTCCTGCCGCATATGAATGCCAGAGATATAGTATTTAACAGGAAGATCGCGCCGAGTGTCAGGGAATATATTTTCTGCGACATCTTGAAGGTGAAGCAGCTCGTGATCAACCTGCTCAGCAACGCAGTCAAATATACGCCCCCGGGAGGCAGGATCGATCTGATCGTTGAAAATGCCGATGCCCCTGAAGGTTATGCGGGTGTCTATATTCATGTCAAAGACAACGGTATCGGCATGAGCAGGGAATTTGTCGGCAGAATGTTCGAACCGTTCGAGCGTGAGGAAAGATCCGCGATCAGCCAGGTGGCAGGCAGCGGTCTCGGAATGACGATCTGCAAGGGAATCGTAGATGAGATGGGAGGAACGATCACTGCGCTGAGCGAGCAGGGTAAAGGAACCGAAATGATCGTACATCTCGAATTCAGAATGCAGAACAATGCTGTCAGGGACAGTATGGTCGCAGAATTCGGCGCGCAGGAGCAGACCCGCTACCGGATCTTTGCCAGACCCACGCTTGAAATCGTTCCGAAAGAAACGATCAGGATCCTGCTGGTCGAGGATAACCGCATGAACCGGGAGATAGCGGGCAAGATGCTGGTGAATCTCGGCTATGAGGTGAGTATGTGTGAGACCGGTGATGAGGCTGTGGAGATTATAAGCAGGGCAGAGAGCGGTGAGTACGATCTCATTCTTATGGATATTCATATGCCGGGGATGAACGGGTACCAGGCGACTGAAAAGATCCGGAATATCGGAGGAACAAGGATCTGGATGCCGATCGTGGCCATGACTGCGGATGCTTTTGAGAGTGATGTGCACCATGCTCTGAGAGTGGGCATGAATGCGTTCATCTCCAAGCCGGTCAATCTGAATACATTAAAGCTCGTGGTCGAGCGATTTGTCGGCAGGCCCGGAGGCGGGACCGGCAGATAACTGCCAAACCATGAATGCTCATACAATCCACGCGTCTAACATGGTTTAGCAGTTACCCGGGGATCCATCGGAGGTGAAATGTGAAAAGACTGATGATATCCGCAATGAGCAGCGGAAGCGGAAAGACAGTCATAACGGGGGGTCTGCTCACCCTGCTGAAAAAGCGGGGGTATCAGGTCCGCAGCGTCAAGTGCGGACCCGATTATATCGATCCCATGTTCCACAGCCGTATCC
>DMAZ01000005.1 GCA_003446335.1 Lachnospiraceae bacterium
GCCCGCGGCATGGCAGCCATGACAGGATATAACGGTGTCTTCGGTTACAGAACGGATGTCGCCTACAAGACACACGAAAATCTCGGTCAGGATCAGGCAGCCTACCTTGAAGCACATCCCGATTTCGACTGGGACAGGGAGGTTGCGGAGGCAACGAAGATCGCAGAAGCCTGCAAGGCTGAGGGATGGGAATTCGCCTGCCACACATGGGGGCACCTCTCCGTCACCAATAAGTCCGTCGATACGCTCTCTACCGACCAGGAAAAATGGCAGAATACGGTTGCAAATATCACGGGAAAGACCGATACGATCATTTTCGCCCACGGCGCCGACATCGGCACATGGCGCGATTATGACGCCTCCACGAACGATCAGTATGCTTACTTCAAGAGTATGGGATACAACTTCTACGCCAACGTAGATGCATCCGCCGAATACTGGATCCAGATCCGAAGTGATTATGTTCGTCAGGGTCGTATCGACTGCGACGGATTGCAGATGTGGCGATCACTCTCCGGACAGGCCTCAAAAAATGTTTTTGAGAACTTCTTCGATGTCACATCCGTATTCGACAGCAGAAGGCCGACGCCGGTAAGCGCGACCGGAAAAGCATAAAAGCAAAAAGATATAAGAGGCTGTCTCATCAGGGCATGACACCGCTTTATACAACAGATGTTCCTTGTAAATATCTGCTGTATAAAGTGGTGACAAATCCTTACGAGACAGCCTCTTCTTCTGTAAAGTTCATTCTTCGCTTATGTTCCGGACCGTATCACGCACGACAAGGTATGTTTCAAGCACTATATCTTCCGGGACCTCTTTTCCGTTCAGCATCGATATCAATGTCTCCGCGGCAAGTGTTCCTTTTTTTTCGGCATCCTGATGAACCGTTGTAAGTGCCGGCCTGAAAAATTTTCCGAGCAGATTATCATCGAATCCGACGACCGAAATATCCTCCGGCACACGTACTCCCCGGTCATTCAGAAATGTCATCAGCCGGACCGCATAGAGATCTGATACGCAGAAAACAGCCGTATACGCTCTCAGGCGGTCACTTATTTCATCGAGACTTGCTTCTATCTTATCCTCCCAGGGATTGAGCCGCAGAAAATCTTCCTCCCTGTAGCCGATTCCTGCCTCCTCGACCGCTCGTCTGAAGCCCTTCAGCCTCTCCCGGTCTACAATGTCCACATCATCTGACAGAAATGCGATTTTCCGGTGCCCCTTCCCGATCAGATGACGGATGGCATCGTAAGTCCCTTTTTCGTCCTCCAGTCCGATATTGACAATTTCGGGGTGCCCGCCTGTCAGATACCCGTCAATGCATATGATCGGCTTTTTATATCTCTCACGGATCATGCCGATGGCATCGTCACCGATTCCGAACGCGATCAGACCATCGACATTCCAGGTAGAGACCTGCTTCATAATTTCCTTCAGGTCATGAGATACGTAAATCATCATAAAATATCCGCTGTTCCTGATGATTTTTTCAATTCCTCCGACCATTTCCGCAATAAAGGGATCACTGAAGAGGTTGGGACTTTTATCCGCTCTGGCTTTCATAGCCACACCGATGATTTTTGATTTATTCTGAGCAAGATTACGGGCATTGATATTCGGAATATAATCATATTCGATCAATGCTTTCTGTACACGCTCAATTGTTGACGGCGATACTTCTTTCGTTTTTCCGTGTATAACATTGGAAACTGTCGTCGTACTCAGGTTCAGCCTCTTTGCGAGTTCCTTTATTGTTACCATTCTCCTCCTCCGGGCTGTCCTCAAGAACCATTCTGCACAAAAACAACACTATCAAATATAGCATACGAATTTCGAAATTCCTATTAAATACTTTGACCGAACTTATTTTGTGTGCTTTTGCGCAAAAGTAAAAAACGTTTATCCTTGCCACTAAAATGAAATCATGCTACTATATAAAGACAGCGAAAATTCGCAATAGTGCAAAAGGTTCGGAGGAAAAGAAATTGCAGGTTTGGCATATTTTATTAATCATTACGGTGATACTGCTGGCCGTCCTGATCGCCCTCTATTTTATCGGAAGGCGTCTGGAAAAGAGGCAGGCAGAACAGCAGGTTCAGATCGATGCAGCAAAGCAGAATGTAACGCTTCTTATTATCGATAAGAAGAGACTGCCGATCAAGGAATCCGGTCTTCCTCAGCAGGTCATCGACCAGACACCCGTACTCCTTCGCAGAAGCAAGCTTCCGATCGTCAAGGTCAAAGCCGGTCCCCAGGTCATGAACATGGTCGCGGACGAAAAAATCTTTGATTACATCCCGGTCAAGAAAGAAGTCCGCGCAACTGTCTCCGGTATCTACATCACAGATGTTGCCGGTCTGCACGGCAATCTGGATAAGCCCCAGCCAAAGAAGGGCCTGTTCTCCAAAATAAAAGGAAAAGCACAGGATTCACAGGATCAGCTCAGAGCTGAAAGCCGCGGCACCAGCGTTGAAGAGTACAGAGACTCCGCACGTACTGCCGGGACAAGGAAAGCCACCAAGAAAAAATACAGACCCAGGAAAAAGAAATAAAATAAAACTGAATCAGCGTAAAATGATGAAAAACAGCAGCTGCCGGAATACTTCTCCTATGCAGCTGCTGTTTTTCAGTTTTTCTTGAAACAGGGGTCTGTTTCAGGCGTAATTCTTCATTCCGACTTTCATATCCAGTACACAGTCTGCCACAAGTTCGCTGTTCATGGCCAGCGCATATTCCACTCTGACATTGATATTGTCCTTTTCACGCTTTGTATTGACTGCCATAGTGGAAATTCCCATTTCAATGGTTCCGAAAGGGGTCGTATAATAGGCAAGATTCCTTTTTCCGGGAATAAAGACCATGTCGACCTCCGCTGCTCCGGTCTTATGTACTTCAACGGAACCGTCTCTTATTTCGATCCGGTTCCTGGCCGGATTATTCTCAAACCCCTCAAAGATCTCATCGTACTCAACTGTCTCCACTCCGTCCTCTACGGTATACGTGCCGGGCACGACCAGTTCGATCGGTTCCTCCGGCTCATCCTGCGGCTCATCCATCAGATACTGGATACCGCGTACATAGACAAGCACGTCTCTTTTCATTGTAACCTCCATCAATATTCCTCAATCGGGATAATTCTGGCCGTTTTTACATCGACCGGCAGAATCGAATTTGCAAAATCTGTAAACTTCTCCGCGTCATCGCTGACAAAGAACCGGTACGGATTCGGTTCATCAGGCTTTTTTCCGACTTTATTGTCAAGTCCATGTTCTCTTAACATCTGCCCGAGTTCGATGGCTGTCTCGTAGGCCGGATTGATCAAAGTAATGTCGCTTCCGATCATTTTACGTATTTCGCTGCGAAGCAGCGGATAGTGGGTACACCCCAGAATCAGCGTATCCACATCATGTTCAAGCAGATCGTCCAGATATCGAAGTATTATCTCATCTGTGATGCTGTCATGGATCCATCCTTCCTCGACCAGCGGAACGAACATCGGGCATGCCTGTCCCAGTACTTTTATTTCCGGATCAATGCGATGGAGCACATTGGTATACTCTCTGGCATGAATCGTTGCTCTCGTCGCAATGACACCCACCTTTTTGTTCCTGGTCGCCTTAGCTGCCATTTTGGCACCCGGCTCTATAACACCGATCACCGGAAGGTCCGCCATCTCACGCACCTCGTCAATGGCAAGAGCCGTTGCCGTATTGCACGCAATAACAATGGCCTTTATATTCTGTGTCTTAAGAAAACGGACGATCTGTCTGGAATATCTCACGATCGTAGCCTTGGATTTACTGCCGTAGGGTACACGGGCCGTGTCGCCAAAATAGACGATTCTCTCATTCGGCAGATTTCTCATGATCTCCCGAGCCACCGTAAGACCGCCCAGGCCCGAGTCGAACACACCTATCGGCGATTCGGATAATTCTGCTGACATCCTGTTTAGCCCTCCACTGATTCAATACTTGCCTTTATTTCCTTCTGTTGCTTGTCTATATGGGCCGCAATCAGGTCGACAGCGGCAGAAATATCGCGTCTCTCGACAGCATTCATAATTTCCTGATGCTCGTCGATCAGCGATTTTCTTATGTCTTCATCTTTCAGATATTCAATTCTGAAACGATACATCTGTTCCCGAAGGTTTCCCAGGATCTGGATCAGTCTGCGGTTCCTGGTCCCGCAGTAGATCGTGTCGTGGAATGCAACGTCAGCCTCGGCCAGCGCAGTCAGATCATCTTTTTCCTGGCACACAACTTTTTCAAATCTCAAAGCCGCGTCCTTCATGGCCTGCATGTCTTCCTCCGTCATTCTCTCACAGGCCTTATGGATCGCCAGCATTTCAAGACTCTTTCTCACTTCCAGGACATCATCCAGTTCCTGGACAGTTATCTTGGCGACCTGAGCGCCCCGGCGGGGTTTCATCACGACCAGCCCTTCATGTTCAAGCATACGTATAGCTTCGCGGATAGGGGTTCTGGAAACACCAAGTTTATTGGCAAGCTGTATCTCCATAAGCCTCTCTCCCGGCTGCAGTTCTCCTTTCAGTATTGACTTGCGAAGCGTCAGGAAAACGACTTCTCTCAGCGGCATAAATTCATTAATATCATTATCGTTTCCCAAATTAAATTCCTCCTTTCGGGCAGGGTCCTGTCAGAAATACTCTCGCTGACGGATATTTCCTTCTGAGCTCATCTCTGCACTTCTCAGCGTCTGCATTTTCATCAAATATGCCGAACACTGTCGGCCCGCTTCCGCTCATGATCGCAGAAAGCGCACCCGCATCTTTCATCTCCTGTTCCATCTTGCCTATGATCGGCCGTGTCGGTGCCGTGACATCCTCAAGAACATTGGAAAGCCGATCCGCAACCCCGTAAAGATCCCCGGTTCTTATCGCATCGATCATACCATCGATATCCGGATGCTTTTCTATCTCGTCAGCCCTCAGCGCACCGTAAACATCCCGGGTCGATACGCTGATCGGCGGCTTGGCAAGCAGGATCCTGCAGTCCGGCATATCCGGAAGCGGCGTCAGTTTTTCTCCGATTCCCTCCGCCAGCGCTGTTCCTCCGAGCAGACAATAAGGTATATCCGCGCCGAGACGTGCTCCCCGTTTCATCAACTGCTGATCGTCAAGGCCGAGACGGAAAATCTTATTTACCGCCTTAAGGACTGCAGCTGCATCGGTGCTGCCCCCTGCGAGTCCGGCTGCCACAGGAATGAATTTCTGCAGGTTGATTTCCAGCCCGTCCGTAACATCGAATTCGTCCATCAGGAGCTTTGCGGCCTTAAACGCCAGATTGTTCTCATTGGTCGGTATATAAGGCAGATTGGTCCTGAGCTCAATTCCGCTCCGCCCGCGTTTCGGGTACAGAACGATGCGGTCATACATGCCGGTCATCTGCATGATCATACGCACATCATGATACCCATCCTCGCGTTTTCTTATAACATCCAGTCCAAGATTGATTTTTGCTGTCGCTTTTATCTCCATTTCTGCTCCTCCCGGTCGAATGTACAGTTTTTGTATTCTGTATACAATATTATATACCACATCTCAATAAGTTCAAGGAATTCTTGAAAAGCAAGGTCCGGAGTAATATACTAATGGATAACTGTTAAAAAAGGAAAGGAAATTGATATGATTCGCACAATCATAGTTTTGATTCTGATCTTGTTCTATCTCCTGCTTTCTGTGCCCCTCATGTTCATCTTCTGGCTC
>DMAZ01000011.1 GCA_003446335.1 Lachnospiraceae bacterium
TGGCAATTAAGAAATACAGGATCAAAACAAGAATGATTCTGGCATTGCCCATCATTGTAAATATCGGGCTGCTGTTATACTTTAAGTATTTAAATTTTGCCATTACGAACATAAACACACTTTTCGGACAGGAATTTGAGCTTCAGGAAATCATCCTTCCGCTTGGAATATCATTCTATACATTCCAGCAGATCGCCTATGTTGTGGCCGGTGAGAGAGGAGAGCTTAAGAATAACAATATCATCGACTACCTGGCATACATTCTGTATTTTCCAAAATTAGTCATGGGGCCGATTATTGAGCCGGTGGATTTTATTTCACAGATCAATCAGGCGGAAAGAAAAAAAGTAAATATAACGAATATAGCGATCGGCATTCATATCTTCAGTCTGGGACTTATAAAGAAAGTTCTTTTAGCAGATACTTTTTCCAAAGCTGTTTCATGGGTGTATGGGAATCTAGATTCTGCGACAGCTATGGACTGCATGTTACTTGTCCTTTTTTATACGTTTGAAATATATTTCGACTTCAGTGGATACAGTGATATGGCAGTCGGTGTATCCTCAATGCTCAACATCGATCTTCCGATGAATTTTGACTCTCCTTATAAGGCAATCTCGATCAGGGACTTTTGGAAAAGATGGCATATGTCTCTGACGAAATTTTTGACAAAGTATATCTATATTCCGCTCGGCGGTTCACGAAAAGGTGCTGTATTAACGTATGTGAACACGCTTATCGTATTTTTGATAAGCGGATTGTGGCATGGCGCGAACTGGACCTTTATATTATGGGGATTGCTGCATGGTCTTTTGAGCTGCTTTGACAGAATATTTGATAAAATCGAAGAAAAGGTATTTTTGCCGGTAAGATGGCTGTGCACATTCGGAGTTGTCAATGTTCTCTGGCTTTTATTCAGCGCCGAATCTGTGCAGCAGTGGAAAACAATTCTGCGCAGGATATTGTTTATGCAGAATACGATGGTCAGTGATGGCCTGATCGGTTCATTTGATCTGTCCGAGAGTCAATTTATTTATAACATTTTCGGATTGAATTATCTGCCGGCACACGTGCGCGGTTTTAACATGCTGATCTTTATTTTGGCCGCATGTTTTATATGCTTTGTTCCGGAGAATAATTACAGGAGAAAAGATAAGCTGAATGCAGGTTCTTTACTTCTGGCTTCACTTGCTTTTATCTGGGGCATCTTATGTCTGGGCTCAGAGTCTGTATTTGTATATTTTGGTTTTTAGAGGATTTTTATGAAGGTAAAGATTTGGCTGATCGGCTGGTTGATCATAGTAATAACAGCACTAAGTGTTCTCGGATATTGGGTATACAGAATTGATCCTTATTTTCATTATCATAAGCCGGAAACTGACAAGTATTATTATACGTTAAACAACCAGCGAAGCCAGAATGACGGGATCAGCAAGTATTTTACTTATGATGCTCTGATAACAGGAACCTCTATGATAGAGAATTCCAGAACCACGGAAACGGATCAGATATTTGGATGTCATTCTATAAAAGTGTGTTACGAGGGCGGATCATATAAGGAAGTCAATGACAATGTTAAAAATGCGCTTAAAGCAAATGGCGATCTGAAGATTGTCATAAGATGTCTGGATATGGGTCGGTTCCTGGACCCGTACGACAAAATGCGCAAAGATTTAGGAAGGTATCCGACTTATCTGTATGATAATAATCCGTTCAATGATGTTGAATATCTTTTGAACAGGGATGTTGTCTTCGGCAGAACTTATCAGATGATCCTGGACAGAGAAAAAGAGGACTTCGAGCCGGGCATAACATCATTTGATGAATATTCAAGATGGCAGCATAGAGTTACTTTTGGGATCAACACGGTCGCTCCTGAAGGGATCACTGTGAAAGAAAAAGACCAGGTCCATTTATCGGAAGAGGATAAGGAAGTCATAAAAAAGAATATCGAGCTGAATGTTACCGGTGTGGCAGATGAATATCCAAATGTCGACTTTTACTATTATTATTCGCCCTATAGCGTAGCTGAATGGAATAAATGGAGAAACAGCGGAACACTATACAAAATGCTCGAGGCAGAAATGTATATCACCGAAATGATTATTCCGCATAAGAATATCCATCTCTTTTCATTTAATAACAGGACGGATATAACAACTGATCTTAATCATTATAAGGACAGGACTCATTATGCCTCATGGATCAGCAGCCTGATTTTGAAATGGATGCATGACGGACAGGGGCAGCTTACGGAAGAAAACTACCGGGAACGTCTTAAGCAGGAATATGAATTCTATACGACATTTGATTATGCCGGTGTAAACGGCCAGGAAGATTATGAAGATGACTATTATGCAGGGGCACTGTTGAATCAGGAACTGACAGGCGCCCGGGCATTGGACGTGCTTCATGATAAGAAAGCTGATGTTGCTGTCAGCGGAGCGAATTATCGATATGATGATAAGAATCAGCCTGTAATTGTCTGCAGAGGGGCTCTTTCGAGAGAATCGGGAGGAGAGGATATTGCCGAATATCTGAGAGACCGGGAATTCATTGGCCTGAAGTTCAAGGTCGATCTGGATGATGGATATAATTATCTGGTCTTTAATGGTCAGAAGATTGCAGATCAGGGCAGCCTGACGGCCTATGTATATGATTCTGACGGGGAGCTTGTGGGAAAGAAGACAGCAGACTCTAAAGACCTGGATAATGAGGTCCATCAATATACGCTGGATCTTTCTGCAGCAAATGGCATTGTTACGGTCGTACTAAATGGCGGCTGTATTGATTCTGCAGGCAGTGCGGATTCGGAATATCAGTTCAGTAATATTTATATGTATTAATCTTCTCGAATCTCAGCATTGCCCGGTATCCTGCAGGAAATATATCCTTTTACAAAAGGCATATCTTCTTCCGGAACATAAATCCTCGGTCCCCCAAAGCGCCCTCTGAGCTCAATATAATTCGCGGCGACGATCATTTCTTCTGTACGGCTGAATTCGAATACTCCGCGGGTCTTTCCCGATCCCGTCACAATACAGTCTTCATGCAAACAATAAATTTCAGTCATATTACCGGGAAGACGGTCAAGCCCAAAGCATATGAGAAGTACGATTATAAAAAGTATAAACGCGCATGCTGCCGTGATGAGCGGGGGCTGATGATACATGAAGGATAGTATTCCTCCATAAATGAGAATAAATGCAGCTATAACTCCGCAGACGATTATAGTGATCCGATAGCTTTTTCTCTCATAATCTTTCCCGATGGCACACTTCCAGCGATAAGTGCCATCCTCCTGTTTTGTCACATGATCCGGGAATTCATCATACGTGTACATATCTGTTATCCTCCGCAGGCACTTGTATCTGATGTACATTTTACCACATTTCCGTTCCCCTCTCTACGGGAACAAAAGTATCTTACTGATCAGACCGTGATCTGAGTGTGGAAGATATTGAGAAAAGAGCACGGGTACGCTATAATGATATGCGTTTATCATGTTTTTATAAATAATTGGTGTGAAATTGGTGTAAGATCCAAAACACCATTTCGAAAAAGCCCGTAATTAAGCGATTTTTTGGAGGTAAAAAGCAAATATGAAATTAGGAATCGTAGGCCTTCCGAATGTCGGAAAGAGCACACTTTTTAATTCACTGACGAAAGCAGGTGCCGAATCTGCGAATTATCCGTTCTGTACGATCGATCCGAACATCGGAATTGTACCGGTACCCGATGAAAGGTTGAAGCTGCTGGCTGATTTCAGCCACTCCAGAAAGGTTACGCCGGCAACAGTCGAATTCGTAGACATTGCGGGTCTTGTAAAGGGAGCTTCAAAAGGCGAAGGACTCGGCAACCAGTTCCTGGCAAATATCCGCGAGTGCGATGCGATCGTTCACGTTGTTCGATGCTTCGAGGATTCAAATGTCATTCATGTTGATGGGTCGGTGGATCCCGCCAGGGATATCGAGACGATAGAACTGGAACTTATCTTTGCTGACATAGAAGTCCTTGAACGAAGGATCGCCAAGACGGCCAGATCCGCCAAATCCGGAGCGGACAAGAATGCCAGAAAGGAATATGAGATCCTGCTGGAACTCAAAAAGCATCTGGAAGACGGAAAGAAAGCCATCAGCTTTGAGACCGGGAGTGAAGAAGGTGACAAATTCAAGGCCGGCCTCGATCTGCTTACGGACAAGCCGGTCATATTTGCGGCAAATGTCTCGGACGCGGACCTGGCAGATGACGGGGAGAGCAATGAGTACGTCGCGGCAGTACGTGAAATCGCGAAAGAACAGAATTCCGGCGTTTTCGTGATTTCCGCACAGATCGAGCAGGAAATCGCGGAGCTCGATGAAGATGAGAAACAGGAGTTCCTGGCAGATCTCGGAATCGAGAAATCCGGTCTGGAAAAGCTGATTGCCGCAAGTTACCGCATACTCGGGCTCATGAGTTTCCTGACGACGGGAGAGGATGAGACACGCGCCTGGACAATACCGATCGGATGCAAGGCTCCGAAGGCTGCCGGAAAGATCCATACAGACTTTGAACGCGGATTTATCAAGGCTGAAGTTATTAATTATAAGGAACTGCTGGAATCCGGATCCTATGCGGCTGCAAGGGATAAGGGAAAGATCCGCATCGAGGGTAAAGAGTATATTGTTCAGGACGGCGATGTCATCCTGTTCAGATTCAACGTATGATGTGACTTAAAACAGAGGTAGTATGGATTATTCAATTAATTTTCCGAATCTCGGAATACATCTGGAGCATGTCGGCAAGAATATAATGATCGGAAACTTCTCAATAGCTTATTACGGTATTGTGATCGCGATCGGTATGATGCTCGGTATGAAGGCCTGCCTGATGCGAGCGAAAGAGACCGGTCAGTCCGAAGAAGATTATGTGGATCTGGTCATAACCGGCCTGATTTTCGGCGTGATCGGCGCAAGGGTATACTATGTACTTTTCTCGTGGGAGAATTACAAAAACGATATTCTTTCTATCTTCAATATTCGTCAGGGCGGTCTGGCTATCTATGGCGGGATCATCGGAGCGGTCCTTGCTCTGTATGTCATGTCAAAGATAAAGAAGATACCTATTATGACAATACTCGATACGATCGCGATCGGTATCCCGATCGGGCAGATCATCGGACGCTGGGGGAATTTTTTCAACAGGGAGGCTTTCGGGGGATACACCAACAATCTCCTGGCCATGCAGCTCCCGGTCTCTGCTGTCCGTCAGCACGAGATCACTGAGGAGATGTGGCAGAATGCGGTGGTCATCAACGGTGTGCAGTATATTCAGGTACACCCTACCTTCCTTTACGAGGGACTTTGGAACTGCGGAGTTCTTATTTTTCTGATTCTTATGAGGAAGAAAACAAAGTTCAGCGGGGAGCTTTTCCTTCTGTACATTATCGGTTACGGTCTCGGAAGGTTCTGGATCGAAAGTCTCAGAACGGACCAGCTGCTGGTCCCGGGCACACATATACCGATTTCCATGGTGGTATCCAACGTCGGTATCGTTGTTTCTCTCCTGTGGATCGTCATCGGACGCCACAGAGCGTCTGCAAAATGGAATGCGTAAGGCGGGCATCGAACCGTGATTATCCATTTTGCGTTTCCGTAATAATGAATGTGTGGCTGTCGCACGAAGGCGTGACGCCGCTGTATACAGCAGATGGCATTTGCAAATGTCTGCTGTGCAGCGGTGGCATTGCCCGGTGCGGCAGCTTTTTTTGTCCGATTCTGACCGGTTGCGTAAGCCTGATTTGTACGCGTGATGATAAGAAGGGTTGATTTTTACTGAATATGAGTGTAAAATGGCAATAAGTGGTAGATAGTGGGAAGAAAATCCCTGAAAGTGGGAAAGCGGATGTTCGATAGTGAATACAGACATTCAATTGATTCGAAAGGCCGGCTGATGATTCCGTCCAGATACAGAGACGTGATCGCCGGAGAAGAGCTGTGCATACTTGCAGCTTTTTCCGACTGCCTTTCGGTCTATCCGAAATCGGCTTTCCGGGAACATACCCGAAGTCTCACCAATATCAGCAGCACGGACAGGAAGAGAATGCGTGTGAAGCGTTATATTCTGTCCAATACCAGAGAGGTCACTCTTGATCCGCAGGGAAGGATCCTTGTGGGAAAAGAGCAGCGGGATAAAGCCGGCCTGAAAAAAGACGTTGTCATCGTAGGCATGGATGATTATTTCGAAATCTGGGATGCGGATCTGTATGAGAAGGAGAGCGATTACGGAACCAATGATGAGATGGCAGATGAAGCGTTTGAACTCGGTGTTACGCTTTGATTTATTCGAATGTCAAGTGGGAGTGATCGGGCATTCGAAAACTGTATAAGATTGAACAGAACGATCAGGAGAAACATCGGCCGGGAAGGGAAAAGGCTATGGAGTTCAGACACACATCAGTGCTGCTTGATGAGACAATAGAAAATCTGCTTATCCGTCCTGATGGCGTATACGTTGACGGTACGCTCGGAGGAGGCGGACACTCTTCGGAGATTTTGAAACATCTTTCTTCCACCGGAACATTGATTGGAATCGACCGTGACGATGCCGCTATTTCTGCAGCCGGGGAGCGACTGCACGCGGCAGAAGATGACCGTGTACATATCGTGCGCGGTAACTACAGTGAGATGCCGGATATTCTGCGAAGTATGGGAGTAACTTCGTGTGACGGTATCATTCTTGATCTGGGCGTTTCCTCCTATCAGCTTGATACGGCTGATCGCGGTTTTTCCTATATGGCAGATGCGCCGCTCGATATGCGCATGGACCGCAGGGAGATCAGGACGGCAGCTGACATTGTCAATGAGGCAAGTCAGAAGGAGCTCTTTCGGATCCTGCGCGATTACGGAGAGGAAAAATTCGCAGCCAATATAGCCAAGCATATTGTCGCTCGGCGGGAAAAGAAAAGAATCGAGACAACTGGGGAGCTTGTCGAGATTGTGCGTGCGTCTATTCCCATGAAGCTGCAGAAAAATGGAGGACATCCGGCTAAAAGGACCTTTCAGGCACTCAGGATAGAGCTCAATGGGGAGCTTGCAGCTCTGTCCGACAGCCTGGACGGTATGATCTCCCTGCTGAACAACGGCGGGAGGATCTGCGTAATAACATTCCACTCACTTGAGGACCGGATCGTTAAGTCCGTCTTCAGAAAAAATGAGAATCCGTGCACATGCCCGCCCGGATTTCCTGTGTGCGTGTGCGGAAAGGTACCGACCGGAAAAGTAATAACTAGAAAACCGATCCTTCCGGGGAAGCGCGAGACGGAGGAGAATTCGAGGGCGAAAAGCGCTAAGCTCAGAGTATTTGAAAGAATAGTTCGTAATTGATTTTTGGCGGACTTGTCATAAAAATGATATAAGACAGAGGTGATAGTATGGCAGGCAGTACGGAAAACGAAAAACCGGATGGCAAAGCAGTCAGAACAACACCGAATACAATAACTGCAGGAACTGCCGGAAAGCGGAGGTCGAGAAAAAAATCGAAAGCCCGCAGGAAGGCAGTTCTTTTAAGCAAAGGGTATGTTTTGTTCCTGGCAATTATGTGCATCGCAACAGTCCTTATGTGCATACGATATCTGAAACTGAAGGAGACCATCACAACACAGGTAAAACAGAATAATGAACTGCGCACGGAGCTAGCCACATTACGTGCCGAAAATGATGCCACGCTCGAGGCCATTGAGAACAGTGTAGATCTCGCTGCTATCCGGGACAGGGCAATTAATGAATTCGGCATGAAATATGCGACAGAAGATCAGGTTATATGGTATAATAGCGAAGATAATGGCTACGTGGAGCAGTACAGGGATATATCCTGAAAGAATTTTTGCTTTTGCTCCGTATGCAGGCCGCAAATAATCCTTCAGGAGAGTTACAGAGAATTTGAATACGAAAAGGACCCGCAGGAAGAGAACGAATCCATACGGGAGAACAAATATTACAATGAGGAAAAAGCTGGCAGGACTGTTTCTGATAGTCGTGCTGGCTTTAATTTGTCTGCTTATAAGAATTACTTATATCAATGCAGTCAGCGGTGACCGGTATACAAAACAGGTACTTGCCCAGTCACAGAACAGTTATTCATCCACATCGCTTCCTTTTAAAAGAGGGAATATTGTCGATACCAACGGAACGGTCCTGGCAACCTCGGAGAGGACATACAATGTCATTCTCGACTGTAAGGTCGTAAATTCTTCCGATTATAATGTGAGTCCGACTGTACAGGCACTCGTCGACGTGTTCGGACTTGACGCGGCGGAGATGCATGCCAAGATTGCCAATGAGAGAACGCGTGATTCACAGTACCAGGTCGTAAAGAAAAATATCAGCATAGATGAGAGACAGGCTTTCTATGACTACGTGCACGGTACGGAGGAAAATCCCCTTTCGGAGGAGGATGCCGAGTACAGAAGCAATATCAAGGGTGTATGGTTCGAGGAAGAGTATGTAAGAAAATACCCGCTGAACTCTCTTGCATGCGATGTAATCGGTTTTACCTATGACGGGACGACCGCCGACTGGGGAATTGAAGGTTATTATAATAACACGCTGAACGGGGTGAACGGCAGAAAGTTCGGCTACTGGGAGGAAGGTTCGGGCAAGGATCTTCAGCAGACGATCATTGATCCGATTGACGGGAATACCGTCGTGAGTACAATTGATATCAATATCCAGCAGATCGTTGAGAATGAGATAGCCCGCTTCAATGAACTGTACATGGATGGCCCCTATAATATCGGAAAGGGCGCTGAAAATGTGGGGGTGGTCGTCATGAACCCCAACAACGGATCAATTCTGGCAATGGCCAGTTCGGATCCGTATGATCTTAATGATCCGAGAAACCTGGAGCCTTTTTTCAGTGAGGTCGAACTGCAGGCCATGAGTGAGGATCAGAAGACCGAGCAGATGCAGCATCTCTGGAGAAATTACTGTATTTCGGACATTTTTGAGCCGGGATCTACCTTTAAACCGGTCACGGTCGGTGCGGCACTTGAGAGCGGCATTCTGAATGGAAATGAAACATTCGTCTGCGACGGCAGCGAGGTCATTTCCGGAACAAGGATCAAATGCGCGGAGGAAGCCGGACACGGGGAACTGTCACTTCAGGATATCATAGCCTTTTCCTGCAACGACGGTATCATGAATATCGCATCAGCTCTCGGTGTTGATATTTTCTGCAAATATGAGAATCTTTTTAATTTCGGATCCCGCACGGGTATCGATCTGCCCGGTGAGGCGGCGGGAATTCTGTATTCGTCAGACATGATGGGTTCCATAGATCTTGCGACATCCTCCTTCGGTCAGGGATTTGAATGTACGATGATCCAGGAGGCGGCCGCCATCTCGTCCGTTGTTAACGGCGGTTTCTATTACAGGCCGCGCATTGTCAGCAGGATCACGGACAGCAGCGGAGCGACTCAGAAAGTATATAACAGTACGCTGATCACGCAGACGATTTCAGGGGATAATTCTCAGAAGCTGAAGACCTATATGCAGGCCGCTGTTGATTACGGAACAGCCGGATACGCCAAGGTGAACGGCTACTCGATGGGAGGCAAGACCGGAACAGCGCAGAAAATTCCTCGTGCAGACGGTAAATATCTGGTCTCTTTCATAGGATTCGTTCCGTTCGATGATCCGCAGGTCCTGATCTATGTTGTTGTCGATGAGCCGAATATATCGGATCAGGCGGACAGCCGGTTCGCACAGTGGATCGCGAGGGATATTCTGACAGAGGTACTTCCTTATATGAATATTTATCAGGACGAAACACTTCTGCCTGACAGCGCGATCCTCAGGTCGGGGCTGGAAAATACAGATGAGACCGCAATCGTTGCGGATACGGTCGCGGATACCAATGTTCCGGAAGTACAGGGAATTGAAGACGCCGCAAATATCACGGGCGGCAATAATCAGGAGACAGACGGCTACACCAACGAAGAAGCCGGCATGACGGAGGGATAAGGAAAATGGTTGAACTATCGGCAATAGTACCTGCATTCATTGCATTTGTAATAACCTGGGCGACAGGACCTTTTGTCATCCCGTTCCTCACCAGACTGAAATTCGGACAGACTGAGAGAGAACTTGGCGTGAAATCGCATTTGAAAAAGGCAGGAACACCGACGATGGGAGGCGTCATGTTCCTCTTCGCCATACTGGTGACAGCGCTCTTTTTTATAAGAAAATATCCGATGACAGGTCCGGTATTATTTCTTACGATCGGCTACGGACTGCTGGGCTTTCTGGATGACTACCTTAAAGTCGTCAAGAAGCGTTCGGACGGACTTTATCCGAGACAGAAACTTGCGCTGGAAATTGTGATCATTGCCTGTTTTATCCTCTATCTTAAATTCTTTACGGATGTTCCGCTCACGCTGAGGATTCCGTTCTCCGGAGGAAAACAGCTGGATATAGGATTTCTTACCTATCCGCTCATGGTTTTTGCCATTGCGGGTACAGTGAACGGTGTCAATTTTACAGACGGTGTGGACGGACTGGCAAGCTCCGTCACGGTAGTGGTCGCAGCGTTCTTTACGATCACTGCGCTTCTGCTGCATATTCCGGTCGCGCCGATCGGCGCCTGTGTCGGCGGTGCACTCCTTGGTTTTCTTGTGTATAATGCTCATCCGGCGAAGATCTTTATGGGCGACACCGGATCACTGGCACTGGGTGGATTTGTGATCGGTATGGCTTATATGCTGCAGCTGCCGCTGTATATCCTGATCGTGGGATTTATTTACCTGATCGAAGTTATCTCCGTTATTATGCAGGTCGGCTATTTTAAGCTGACACACGGCAAGAGAATCTTTAAGATGGCTCCGATCCATCATCACTTTGAACTCAGCGGCTGGTCTGAGACAAGAGTAGTTGCCAATTTTACGATCGTCACAGTTCTTTTGTGTCTTCTTGGATTCATCGCACTGTAAAGAACGTACATATAATAACTGTAATCAGAGGAGCGAATTATGGACTTTAAGAATAAGAAAGCACTCGTATACGGGGCAGGCAAGAGCGGAATAGGAACTGCGGAACTTCTTATACATGCAGGAGCGCATCCGATTCTTTTCGATGAGAAAGCAGGAATTACATCTGATGAGATCCTTGAACGTCTTGACGGGAAAATACGCGGTCTTGCGGATGCGCTGACCGGGGATATCACACCGGAGTTCATTTCCGAACTTGACCTCGCTGTCCTCAGTCCCGGCGTCCCCACAGATATTCCGAATGTTCTGGCTTTAAAGCAGGCAGGCATTCCGGTCTGGGGAGAAGTGGAACTTGCCTATCGCGTTTCGGGAGGAAAAATCCTGGGTGTGACAGGTACGAACGGCAAGACAACAACGACGACATTGCTCGGAGAAATCATGAAAAATGCAGATCCCGATACTTACGTTGTCGGGAACATCGGCAATCCGTATACGGAGGCGGCACTGAAAATAACCGATCATTCAAATGTAGTGATCGAACTCTCCAGTTTCCAGCTTGAGACGATCGAGGAGTTCCATCCCTCCGTCTCTGCGATCCTGAATATTACACCGGATCATCTGAACCGGCATCATACGATGGAGGAATATATTCGCTGCAAGAAAAGAATTACTCTGAATCAGGATAAGCGAGACACCTGCGTACTGAATTATGAAGATGAAGTTCTCCGGGAATTCGGTAAAGAATGCAATGCGGACGTATTCTGGTTCTCTTCGGCTAGAGTGATCGAGAACGGTATTTACTACGCTGACGGAGAAATTATACTGACAAGAGACGGAAAGCATGAGCGGATCGCAGAAACGGATAAGCTTTCACTTCCGGGCGTTCACAATTATGAGAATATCATGGCCGGTGCGGCTATGGCTTATTCCGCCGGGGTGCCGCTTGATATTATACGCGATACGATTGCTGCGTTCAAACCGGTAGAACATCGTATCGAGTATGTTGATGAGAAGAACGGCGTTGTCTGGTATAACGATTCAAAGGGGACAAATCCGGATGCCGCCATCAAGGGTATTCAGGCTATGAGCAGACCGACTCTTCTGATCGGAGGGGGATACGATAAAAAATCCGATTACAGAGACTGGATTCGCTCGTTCGACGGGAAGGTCAGGTGGTTCGTCCTGGAAGGGAAGACGAGACACGATATAAAGGCCGCTGCGCTGGAGTGCGGTTATCCCGAAGAGAAGATCGTTCTGTTCGAGACGATGCATGAGGCAATGGAATTCTGCCGGGATCATGCGGAGCCCGGGGATGCAGTCCTCCTGTCTCCTGCATGTGCTTCCTGGGGAGAATTTCCAAACTATGAGGTAAGGGGAGAAAAATTTAAGGAGTATGTCCGAAAAGAGATTCAATAAAAGCAGAGGACGTCGTCTGGCGGCAGGCATTTTCAAGGGATTTCTGGTATGTCTTGTCGGTGCGTTCATCTTCACGGCGGCAGCATGCGGCCTGCAGGAAGTTACGATAAACGGCAATTATCATGAATCGGAAGAAGAGGTCCTTCGCCTTCTCGGAAGAGGTCCGTTTGCACACAACACAGTCTTTCTCTATCTGTTCAACAGGGGCAGAAAGGTCAGCGGGAATACATTTGTCGATACCCTGACAGTCGATCTTGATACCAGGAACAGCATCACGGTCAATGTGAATGAGAAAAAGCTGATCGGGTATGTTGAGTATGATGACAGGTACTGGTATTTTAACCGGGCGGGTGTGATTCTGGTAAGCACAGAAAAAAATACTGATCCGAGTGCCGGAAAAGATATCGCAGAGAGCGTCGGAGAAGATCCTGCAGCCGCAGCTGCAGAAGTCCCCGCAGATGAGGGGGGAGACGAAACAGCTGCGCAGCCGGAGCTGCTCATGACCGGAATAGAAAATCCGTTCGAATTGAACGGAATGATCAAGATACCGGGTGTGCGTACAGTTCTTCTTGCCGCGGATGAGGTCATATACGGAGAAGAGGTCATTGCGGATGAAGAAGTGACGGTCTCGGAAGATGTTACCGGTGCTTCGGAAAATGCGGAAGGCGAAGAGGCATACGAACCGGAATATGATTCCGGGGAAATGTACGATGCTGAAGCGGAGGAATATACAGAACCTTACGAAGAGGAGTACGCGGACGCTGAAGAAGCGTATGAGGACACGGATCCATCTGAAGAGGGGGCTGAAGAATACAGTGAGGAGACGGAGTACAGTGAGGATGGTCAGGATGAGGAAATGCCTTCCGATGATATCATCATACCGTCCGTCGAAGAAGGCGGACCTGATATCGGAAATGATGTGACCGGATCGGAAACAAATGAGGCACAGACGTGGGATATCGATACGTCCGCCAAAGGAGGAAATTATCTTCCGCTGGTCGAAGGCCTGACTTTTTCGGAAGCAGTCGTAGGTTATCCGCTCCCGGTACAGTTCGACAGAGTATTCTCAAGTATCGCAGTGCTGAAGAGCTATGTGGATCGGAGCGGTTATGTTCCTGACATGGTCTCCTACACGAAGAATGGCAATCTGATCGTGACATATAAGAGCGCAGCTATTAATCTCGGCAACGGAGAGAACATTGAGCAGCGTGTCTCCGTAATGGGAGACGCACTTCCTTCTTTTGTGGGATTATCCGGAACATTACATCTGGAAAACTATGACGGAACACAGAAGCGTCTAATTTTTTCAAAAAATTAAAAAACTTCTTGATAATTGGTTTTAAAAACCGTATGATTGTTATGTTATTATGATAAGCGATAATATGCTCTTTCAGAGAAAAAATAGTACCGTTTTGGATGATGCGGTCAAAAGGAGGATCTGTTTTGTTAGAAATTACATCAAATGAAGCTGAATCTGCAGCGCGAATTATAGTTGTAGGCGTTGGTGGTGCCGGCAATAATGCTGTAAACCGCATGGTCGACGAAGCCATCGGAGGCGTTGAGTTTGTAGGGATAAATACTGATAAGCAGGCGCTCAATCTTTGTAAAGCGCCGACGGTCGTTCAAATCGGTGAAAAGGTCACCAAAGGTCTCGGAGCAGGAGCGAAACCGGAAGTTGGGGAACAGGCTGCCAATGAAAGTGCCGAGGAGATCAAGCAGGTGCTCAGCGGCGCTGATATGGTGTTCATTACATGCGGTATGGGCGGCGGAACAGGTACAGGCGGAGCGCCGGTCGTGGCTGGAATCGCAAAAGAGCTCGGATGCCTCACAGTCGGCGTCGTAACAAAGCCTTTCCGTTTTGAAGCCAAGAAGCGTATGAGCAATGCGCTTAACGGAATTGAAAAACTTAAAGAGAATGTCGATACTTTGATCGTTATTCCCAATGATAAGCTGCTCGAGATCGTTGATCGCAGAACAACAATGCCGGAAGCTCTTAAGAAGGCGGACGAAGTTCTTCAGCAGGCCGTTCAGGGCATCACAGACCTGATCAATATGCCCGCTCTGATCAATCTTGATTTTGCTGATGTTCAGACCGTTATGACCAACGGCGGTATCGCACATATCGGTATCGGTGAGAACAAAGGCGATGATAAGGCAATGGAAGCAGTACAGCAGGCTGTTGAGAGCCCGCTGCTCGAGACGTCGATCAAGGGTGCAGCCAACGTCATTATCAATATCCGCGGGGATATTTCCCTTATGGATGCGAACGATGCCGCAAGTTATGTACAGGAGATCGTCGGTGAGGAAGCCAATATCATCTTCGGTGCAATGTATGATGATACGGATGTAGATACATGCAAGATCACTGTCATTGCGACAGGTCTTAATGACGCCGGAAGCCAGCCGGTCCAGATGCAGCCGCAGATGCAGCAGATTCCGCAGCCTCAGCCGGTTCCGACGCAGCAGGCGGCTCCGCAGCCGGCACCGTTGTTCTACCAGCAGCCGGCTCAGACTTCTGCACCTGTATTCCCGCAGCCTCCGGTATGGAACCGTGAGCTGTTCACAGCACAGCCGGCTCCGAGAGCGGAACAGGCTTCCCTGAATCTGCAGCAGCCGAATGTTTCCGGCAATGTTCAGACGAAAGACATTCAGATTCCGGAGTTTTTAAAGAACAGGAATAAATAAATGAGATGTCCATATTGCGGAAAAGATAATACGAGAGTCGTAGACTCAAGACCTGTGGATGATAACACTGCGATCCGCAGAAGACGTCTGTGCGATTCCTGCGGGAAACGCTTTACTTCCTATGAGAAAGTGGAAATGATCCCTCTCATGGTCGTAAAGAAGGATATGAATCGCGAAGCGTTCAATCGGAATAAAATCGAGGACGGTGTTGTCAGGGCCTGCCATAAACGTCCTGTTTCACCGGAACAGATCAGGAATCTCGTGAATTCTGTTGAGGCGGAAGTCTATAACAGAGGAGAAAGAGAGATTCCCAGCTCATTGATCGGCGAGATCGTGATGACACGTCTCAAGGATCTTGATGCGGTCGCCTATGTGCGATTTGCAAGTGTTTATCGTGAATTCAAGGATGTGAATACATTTATGACAGAAATCAAAAAGTTTCTGTGATTCCGCATTAGCTGAGAAAATCGGGACTGTCCTTATGGACAGTCCTTTTTTTTGTCGTCCCTGATAATTCACATTTCACGAATAAACTAATATATGATATACTGTCTTTGTGCAAATTTTTAGCACCTAAATCATATTAGTCATTCTCCGCAGCTGCTCTGTCTAAAAGTACCGATGCGGTGCGGGATGACCGAAAGGTCAGGAGGAATATATGAAAAGAGTATTATTAAAGCTGAGCGGAGAAGCTCTTGCAGGAGCAAATAAATTTGGTTTTGACGAAGCAACTGTCCAGGGTGTTGCCGCTCAGGTCAAATCTGTCATGGATGAAGGTGTCCAGGTCGGTATTGTTATCGGAGGCGGTAATTTCTGGAGGGGAAGATCTTCCAACGCAATCGAGAGGACCCATGCGGATCAGATCGGAATGCTTGCGACGGTCATGAACTGTATTTATGTTTCCGAAATATTCCGTTCGCAGGGAATGAAAACGGAGATCATGACTCCGTTCACGATCGGAGCGTTCACAACACTCTTCTCGAAGGATGCTGCCGTGGAAGCCCTTGAGGCAGGAAAGGCAGTCTTTTTCGCAGGCGGTACCGGATGTCCGTATTTCTCAACAGATACGGCTACCGTTCTGCGTTCGATTGAAATCGAGGCGGAGATGATCCTTCTTGCCAAGTCTGTCGATGGTGTTTATGACGATGATCCGAAATCTAATCCGAACGCGAAGAAGTTCAGGGAAATTTCAATTTCTGACGTTGTCCGGGAAGGTCTGGGCGTCGTGGACGGGGCAGCGGCTGTCATGGCGAAAGAGAATAAGATGCCGATGCTTGTTTTCGGGCTGAATGAGGAAAATAGTATTGTGCGCGCAGCACACGGAATAATTGACGGGACAGTCGTCACCGTATAAGGAGGCTTATAATGAGCGAAAAGAATAAAGTATATGAAGAGAAGATGACGAAAACACTGGCGAATCTTGAAAGAGAACTTCAGGCGGTAAGAGCCGGACGCGCAAATCCGCATGTTCTTGACAAAATCACTGTCGATTACTACGGTTCTCCGACACCGATCCAGTCTGTTGCCAATGTTCAGGTTCCGGAGGCCCGCATGATCCAGATCCAGCCCTGGGAACCGAAGATGGTCAAGTCTATTGTGAAAGCGATCCAGAAGTCTGATCTCGGGATCAATCCGAGTGATGACGGGCGTGTGATCCGTCTTGTATTTCCCGAACTTACGGAAGAGAGACGTAAGCAGCTTGTCAAAGACGTAAAGAAACTCGGTGAGAATGCCAAGGTCGCCTGCCGCAATATCAGACGTGACGGAAACGACGCCTATAAGAAGATGAAGAAGACATCAGAACTTTCTGAGGATGAGATCGCCGATGCGGAAGATGAGCTTCAGAAGATCACAGATAAGTATATTAAAAAAGTCGATAAGGCAGTAGAAGTGAAGACGAAGGAGCTTATGACCATCTGATGAAGAATATAGCAATTCTCGGTTCTACCGGATCGATCGGAACACAGTCACTGGATGTCATCCGAATGCATAAGGATAGTATGCGCGCTGTGGCGATTGCCTGTGGAAGCAGTATAGATCTTGCCGAAAAACAGGCCAGGGAATTCGGGGTCAAAATGGTGGCTGTCTATGATGAGAAGGCTGCTGAGGTTCTGCGGGGCAGACTTGCCGATACGGATATTCGCGTAGAGTCCGGCATGGATGGCCTCATAGAGATGTGCCGGATCCCGGAGGCAGATGTGGTCGTGACAGCAATCGTGGGAATGATCGGAATAAGACCGACGATTGCCGCCATTCTGGCCGGTAAGGACATCGCTCTTGCCAATAAGGAAACATGCGTCACGGCCGGACATATTATCATTCCGCTTGCGAAAAAGGCAGGTGTCAGCATTCTTCCGGTCGACTCTGAACATTCGGCAATTTTCCAGGCTCTGCAGGGGAAGGCGGATTCGAAAATAAGAAGAATTCTCCTCACAGCTTCCGGGGGCCCGTTCAGGGGCAGAAAGAGACAGGAGCTCATGAATGTGACGGCGGCGGAGGCACTTGCTCACCCCACATGGACCATGGGACCGAAGATCACGATCGATTCCGCCACCATGGTCAATAAAGGGCTTGAGGTCATAGAAGCAAAGTGGCTGTTCGACGTTCCTGTAGATGATATAGAAGTGGTCATCCAGCCGCAGAGTCTGATCCATTCTGCTGTGGAGTTCGAAGACGGATCCATTATCGCGCAGATGGGGCCTTCCGATATGCGTATCGCGATTCAGTATGCACTGACTTACCCGACGCATCTCCCGAGCCCCGCGACGCCTCTTGATTTCAGGACCCTGAAACACATTGATTTTGATGTTCCGGATAATGAGACATTTTTAGGACTGCCTATGGCGATATCCGCGATCAGGACCGGCGGTTCCATGCCGACTGCTTTCAATGCGGCAAATGAGTGGGCCAATGCCATCTTCAGGCGCGGTGATATCTCTTTTATGCAGATTTTTGATATTATTGCGGAAAATATGGCACGCCACCGGGTGATCGAATCACCGTCGGTAGAGGAGATATTTGCCGTACAGGAAGAGATAGACGCATACTGCGAGGAAAAGTACGGTAAAATCCTGAAATGATATAAGCCGCTGTACTGTCTGCACATGTGTGGACGGTACAGCTTTTTCTTCTTTCTAGTGACAGATATCAATTCAGCATGTTATGCTTTTATAAAACGTAACAGATTGAACACAAATTTGGATTATTATGTGCGTTGTAGTTTGTTACACCGCCAATGGGAGGAAATATGTTCTGGACAAGACTGATCAGCGGTATAGTCCTGGTTATTCTGGCTCTTGTTGTCATCATCACCGGAGGTCCGGTGCTTCTTGGGACATTGCTTTTTGTATCCCTTGTCGGCATGCAGGAATTTTACGGAGCTATGTACGTCGTTCGCAGGAACAGTGCGCAGAAACCGGCTGAAGGGGCGGAATATAAAGCCAAAGGGGTAAATGTGACACCGGAGCCGGAGAATACCTTTAATCTGCTCAGCGTCGCCGGATTTGCGGGTGCGGTCGTATACTATGCTGCCCTTTATTTCGGACATCCGCTGTTTTATCTGCTCGGAATAACGGTCGCATTTCTGCTTGCCATGTTCGTGTATGTTTTTTCTTATCCGAAATATAAAGCGGAACAGATTACCTCGTGCCTGTTCGGTATGGTATATCTGGCAGTTATGCTGGGATTTATCTATCTTACCAGATGCCTGGAATCCGGAAAAATACTCGTCTGGCTCATTTTCCTCAGCTCATGGGGATCTGATACCTGCGCCTACTGCGTGGGCCGCCTGATCGGCAGGCATAAAATGGCTCCTGTACTCAGCCCTAAAAAGTCTGTTGAAGGCGGAATAGGCGGTGTCGTCGGAGCCGCACTGCTCGGTATCGCTTACGCGGCGTTCTTCAAGCAGCCGATGGCGGGCTACGCCATTATCTGCGGAGCCGGTGCTCTGATCTCCATGGTCGGGGATCTGGCTGCTTCGGCGGTAAAAAGAGATAAGGGAATCAAGGATTACGGAAAGCTTATACCCGGGCACGGAGGCATCCTGGATCGTTTTGACAGTGTCATCTTTACTGCTCCGATCATATACTTTCTGTCCCTGGCGGTTCTCGGACTGTATTAATATCTGTTAAGGGGTTTTTCTATGAAATGGATTATAGCGTTCCTGATTTTTTCACTGTTGATCCTTTTTCACGAATTCGGTCATTTTCTGGTCGCAAAAATGAACGGAGTAGAAGTGGAGGAGTTTTCCATGGGCTTTGGTCCGAGGATTCTGTCTACCGTTTATAACGGTACCAGATATTCCCTTAAGCTTCTTCTGTTCGGAGGATCGTGCCAGATGAAAGGCATGATGGATGAATATTATGACGATGACGAAGAGGAAGACACCGAAGAAAAAGAACCGGAGGAAGGTTCCTTTCAGAGCGTTTCCGTGGGCAGAAGAGCAGCTATAATATTTGCAGGGCCCCTTTTCAACTTTATTCTTGCCTTTATATGCTCCATCATTATTATCGGAGTCGTGGGATATGATCCCGCCGAGGTGATCGGAGTGACAGCAGGCTCCGAGGCGGAGAAAGCCGGAATTGAGCCGGGCGATACAATTACTGCCTTTATGGGTGAAAGGGTCGATATCGGAAGAGATGTCTCTACGTGGTTCGCTCTCAATGACCTTAACGAAGGGGAGACAGTAACACTGACAGTCAGACGTAACGGTGAGAAGAAAGACATCACTTATGTTCCGGACATCCTCTCGCGCTATATGATGGGAATGACCTATAATCTGGATGACGAGCAGGCGACCATCAATGCCGTGGGAGAGGGGTCTCCGCTGGAAAAGGCTCAGGTCCGGGCAGGTGATATTATTATCGGCATCAACGGGACGAAGATTTCCGGATCGGAGGAGCTGAACAGGTATTTTGATGAACATCCTATGGACGGAAGTCCAGTCGATCTTGTTCTTCTGCGTGATGGCGAGACGATCGAGACAGAGGTCACGCCGCATGAGAACCGCAGCGTGAACCTGGGATTTTCCTATAATCTCGGAAGAGTGAATACGACTCCGATCGGTGTCCTGAAATACAGCGCGATCGAGATGCGCTACTGGATCGGGACCGTGCTTAAATCACTGGGAGCGATCTTTACCGGCCGATATGGTGTAGATGAACTCTCGGGTCCGGTCGGCGTCGTTGATATTGTCGGAACGACTTATGAGGAGACGAAGTCAGAGGGACCTCTGATCACATGGATGAATATGCTCAACATGATCGTGCTTCTGTCGGCTAACCTTGGTGTGATGAACCTTCTGCCCATTCCCGCCATTGACGGAGGCAGACTTCTGTTCCTGCTCATCGAGGCTGTCAGAAGGAAACCGATGAACAAGAAGGTAGAAGGAACGCTCCAGATGATCACCGTCGTTCTGCTCATGTTCCTGATGGTCTATGTCATGTATAATGACCTGACGAGAATGCTCCGTCCCTGAGGAATGTCAGTTTTTAAAAGAGAATTCTTTCCGCAGAGCTTTCCAGCGTGCGTCCTGCTTTCCGGATACGACCATAGTCCCGCTTGCGAGGACGCTCTGCATGACGTCTGCGTCTTTCAGGATCTCGTCGAAAGGCAGGTGCCTTTTATCTTTGGTACTATGGAAGTAAATCGCTCCGCATATGGTCTCGATTTCTTTTGAGTTGAAAAGGCCGCTTCTTTCAAGAAGCGGCTTTGCGTATGCAGCCCCTTTTTCCGCGTGTTCATACACATCTGACGTAGTGAACTTGTACAGATCATGAAGAAGGCCGGCGATGTAGGCAAGCTCGATATCATCGCCTCTCATACCGGCGAGGAGTGCGGCGCTCTGGGCGACGCCGAAGAGATGAGAGGAGGCCTCTATCTGGGCGGTGGAGGAAAGCGGCTTCAGTTTTTCTGTGACAAGAGCCGTCATGAAGTCAATGCGGGCTGTATTTTTACTTATATTCTGCTTCAATTTATCATACATGGCGTATTCCTTTGCGTTCGTGGACTGAGAATGTGCTGTGGACGATCAAAATTATTCTACATGATTTAACACGCTGTGACCACTGCCTTTAAGAAAAATGGTTTCTTTACAGGGAGAGATAGAAAGATGTCTGATTTTAAAGTGATAAGGGCTGAGGAACTGTATCAGCAGGCCGGTGCCTATTATGTTCGGATCCAGGGAATGGCAAGGCAGCATAATATTACGCTGCGTGAGGAATTTGACGAGCACGACGGACCTGACACGAAATATATTGTGATCCTGGACGGATCCTTTCCTGTAGCGACTGCAAGATTTTATGAACTGGACCGGGAAAGTGTACTGGTCGGCCGGGTGGTCGTTCTCCCGGAATATCGGGGAACGGGTCTTGGACGCATGACGGTCGAGGCGGCGGAAGAGTGGATTCGGGAACTTGGATATGGCAGAATACGGATCGATGCCAGAGATGTGGCTGTGGGTTTCCGCGAAAAACTGGGATTTGAGGCAGCGGAGGCGCTCGTTACGGAGTGGGGACACTTCAAATGTGTGCGTATGGAAAAAAATTTGAATTGAATGAAAAAATAAATAATTTGTTGTTGACAAAAAAGAGTTCCGTGCATATAATACTATTTGTTGGCGGGAAGCCGATACGCGGAAGTGTCGGAACTGGCAGACGAGCAAGACTAAGGATCTTGTGCATACTATTTGCGTGTGGGTTCAAGTCCCATCTTCCGCAGGAAAACCGGAGATTTATTCTCCGGTTTTTTTGTGCCCGTTTTTTACATAGTGCATACTTTTTCCGGATGTAGTATAATGAATTTGTAAAAATGTCATATCGAGAGGTTTCAGAAAACAACATATTCGATACGACACATCACAGAAAAAGGAGGTATGTGAATGACTATTCTGTTATGTGAAAAATGCGGTAATATGGTTTCTCTTCTTAAAAAGGGTACATGTCCGGTCAAATGCTGCGGAGAGCCGCTCACAGAACTTGTAGCCAACACGACGGATGCCGCAACGGAAAAGCATGTTCCGGCTGTGACGGTCGATGGTGACAAGGTGAACGTGAAGATCGGAGCTGTTACCCATCCGATGCTTGACGCTCATTACATCGAATGGATCGCAATCGAGACCAAAAAGTGTGTTTACAGAAAGAACCTTAATCCCGGCGATGCTCCGGAAGCGGATTTTGTTATCGAAGCCGGTGATGAGTATGTTGCAGCATATGACTACTGCAATCTGCACGGTCTCTGGAAGGCATGACCTGAAATCTTGTGAGTTAGTCTGCGCACCCTGTCAGAGAGCGAAAGGACCCTGACAGGGTGCTTCATGATGAATTAAGAAAGCGACATGTATCATGAAATTTCTGACATTTAATGACGGCGGATATGAAGTACTGGGCGTAGCGTCCCGGGACGGAAAGACTGTCTATTCGCTGCCGGATATAGGACTTTCCTTCTTTAATATGAACGATTTGATCAGCAGAATTACGGATGAGGACAGGAAACAGATCCTGTCGTTCCTGGAAAATCCGGAAGGTGGGGAGCCATATGCGTCATTAGACAAATGTTCCCCCATCCCGAGACCCGCTCAGGATGTGATCTGTCTGGGAGAAAACTTTGCTGCCCACACAAAAGAAGCCGGAAGCTATTCCAGCGAGGCATTCGGGTCCGAAAAAAAACTGCCGATCTACTTTTCAAAACGGGTAGGCGAGGCTGTCCCCGATGGGGGAGGGATTCCATCGCACAGTGATATTACGGAAAGACTTGATTATGAGGCTGAACTTGCTGTAATTATCGGAAAAGAGGCTTACAAAGTTTCGGCTGAGGATGCCTACCAGTATGTATTCGGCTATACGATCCTGAATGATATCAGTGCACGGGATCTCCAGACCGGGCACAAACAGTGGTATCTGGGCAAGAGCCTTGATGGATTTACTCCGATCGGTCCCTGGATCGTCACGGCAGACGAGATTCCGGGAAGACCTGCGATCCAAGTCAGATCCTACGTCAATGGAGAGCTGCGTCAGGACGGGAACACGGACGATTTTATTTTTGATATCGGCTACTGTATCAGCGAGTTGTCCCAGGGAATCAGACTTCTTCCGGGGACTATCATCAGCATGGGAACACCTGCCGGTGTGGGGATGGGATTCAAACCGCCCAGATTTCTCAGATCCGGTGATACCGTGGACTGTGTGATCGAGGGAATCGGGACACTTCATAATACGATAATCGACTGAAAGCTGACAGTGAAACAGGACTTCTTTATGTTTTTGCATATTGTGTATATTTGTGGTAGAATCAGCACTAAAATTGCTTTATGAGGAGGTACTGTTCATGTCAGGATTTAAATTAAAGGTAACCCCCGAGCATAATGCGCTTATTGATATCTGCCGGGAACACTCCACGATCGACGGAGAACTTTATGGCAGACTGGATGTCAAGAGAGGTCTCAGAGATATCAATGGGAACGGAGTTGTTGCAGGTCTTACCCAGATATCGGAAATCAAATCCGCCGAGTTCGTTGACGGACAGAAAATTCCGATTGACGGTGAACTCTACTATAGAGGAATAAATATCGAGGATCTTACACAGGGATTCTACAATGACCGAAGGTTCGGCTTTGAGGAGACGACGTACCTTCTTCTGTTCGGAAAACTGCCGAATGTTTCCGAACTGAAGAAATTCAGGCAGATGCTCGTCGATCAGCGAAGCCTCCCGACAAATTTTGTCCGGGATGTTATCATGAAGGCGCCGACCGGAGACATCATGAACTCTATGCAGAGATCGGTGCTGACACTTGCTTCTTATGACAGGTACGCAGATGATACGTCACTTGCAAATGTCCTGAGGCAGTGTGTCAATCTGATCGCAAGTTTCCCGATGATGGCTGTATATGCCTATCATGCTCATAATCATTATAACAGGGGACACAGTCTCTATATCCATAATCCTTCCAGGAAGCTTTCAACTGCTGAAAATATCCTGCGGCTCTTAAGACCGGATAAAAAATATACGGAACTGGAAGCCAGGGTTCTGGATCTTGCGCTGGTCCTGCATATGGAGCATGGAGGCGGTAATAATTCTACATTCACAATGCATGTCGTGACTTCTTCAGGCACGGATACCTACTCGGCGGTCGCGGCATCTCTGGCGTCACTGAAAGGTCCGAAGCACGGCGGCGCGAACATTAAGGTGATGGAGATGTTCGAAGACCTGCGAAAAAATGTGGGTGATCTGAAGGACAATGACGAGATAAGAGTTTATCTTGAAAAACTTTTGAATAAGGAGGCATTTGACCGCAAAGGCCTGATTTACGGTTTCGGTCATGCCGTTTACTCGGTATCGGATCCTAGAGCAAGGATTTTCCGGTCATTTGTGAAAAGTCTTGCTGAAGAAAAGGGAAAAACAGAGGATTATGATCTCTACAGCAGAATAGAGAAGCTTGCTCCGGAGGTCATCAGCAGCAAGAGGAAGATCTATAAGGGCGTTTCCGCCAATGTGGATTTTTACTCCGGGCTCGTTTATAACATGCTCGGTCTGCCCATAGAACTTTATACTCCGATCTTCGCACTCGCAAGAATTGTCGGTTGGAGTGCGCACAGACTGGAAGAGCTTATCAATATGGATAAGATCATACGACCGGCTTATACTGCTGTTGCGGACAGAAGTCCGTATATTCCTCTGGTGGAAAGAGAATAAGAAAAGGTTTTGAGCTTTACTTAAAGAGAGGGCAGGAAATGAATCACATTATCTTGGAAGGCTTTATGGGTTCTGGAAAGAGTGCTGTTGCTAAGGCTCTGGCTAAAGAACTTGATCTGCCGCTCATAGATATTGACAAGCAGGTGGAATCCAGACTGAAAATGAGAACGACCGAAGTGTATGACCGCTTCGGAGATGTCTATTATCGTGCTATGGAGACACTGATCCTTGATGAACTGCAGTCCGTTCAGGATCGTTGTGTTATTGTTCTGGGCAGCGGACTTGCTCTGATGCCTCAGAATGCGCCGTATCTGAAAAAACTGGGAAGAGTATATTATCTCAAAGTCAGCAGACAACTTGTCGTTGAGCGCCTGTCGAAAGGGGAAAAACACTCCTGGCTGCGGGCCGGAGACTTTGAGGAGCATGTCAGCAGGATGCTGAAAGAACGTGAGCCGGCTTACAGGAAAGTAGCCGACTGCACGATCATTGTTGATGGGAAGAAGACCGCAGATATTGTTCAGGAAATCATTGCTGAGGAGAACAAAAATTCTGAGGAAAATAAAGATTCATAAAGCGAATTAAGAATGTCCAAATACTTCCTTTTGTATTCTGTCGACCGGCATATCAGCGCCGGTCCAGATACGAAAGGATTCTGCGCCCTGATACAAGAGCATGGGAAGACCGTTCACATATCGGCAGCCTGCCTCTTCGGCCTGTTTTAAAAGCACGGTCTTCGTGGGGTTGTAGATCGCTTCGAAAACATCTGTATCGGGAGAAAGGCAGGACAGGTCCGGCAGAAGACTCTCAGATTCTTTTTCGGATCCGGCCATCCCCACGTTGGTCGCATTGATCAGCAGGCCGGTTTGGCGGATCCTTTCACGAAGGACTGCTTTATCGCCGAGAGGTTCCAATGATATTTCCGGTTCGCTGTCGCTTTCGATGACTGTACGCAGCCTGTCGATGACGGTTCGAATCCTGTCAGCGGAAGATGCCCGGTTGTAGAAAATATGGATCTTAGCCGCTTTATGAAATGCACAGGCAATCAGTATGGAGACAGCAGCACCGCCGGTACCGAGAAGAGTAATATCTCCCGATTCGATCTGAAAGCCGTTTTCTTTCGCTGCACGGATGAAACCATCTCCGTCTGTTGTGTAGCCGTAAAGGGTGCCTCCGACATTTTTTACGGTATTCACGGAATGAGAGACGGATGCCGCTGGCGACAAGTCATCACATAGATCACACATGGCCTGTTTGTCGGGCATCGTAACGTTCCATCCGGATACATTTTCCCTTTTCAGTCGTTCAACGGTTCCGGAGAGCGTTGAAAGGTCAGTTTCACAGAGCCCGTACCGGGCATCGATTCCCAGAATTGAAAATGCCAGATTGTGCATGGCAGGGGAAAGACTGTGTGAGATCGGCGAACCGATCAGATAGTATTGCTGCATGGTTTTCCTCCTGTTTTGTTCATATGCAGTAGAGACAGTCTAAGATTTGATTCCTTCTGTAACAGAGTAATGTTATGCCGTTCACTATATCATTATGGTCAAAGAAAGGCAACCTGAGAAAAGTATGAAAAAATTTACAGTCAGAGGAGTTGTATTCGGGGATGGAATTCCCAATATTGCCGTACCGGTGACCGGCAGAAATGAGAAGGAGATTCTCTCCGGGGTCGGGGATGCGAAAAAATGTGGCGATCTCATTGAATTAAGGATCGATGCTTTTAAAGGTGTCCATGATGCCTGTCTCACACGGAATCTCCTCAGTGAGGTCCGCTCTTCCTGTGATGTTCCTGTTCTGTTCACACTCAGAACGGCACGCGAAGGAGGAGAGATTTGCTGCAATGATGAGATGTATGAGACGATCCTCACGGGCGCGATCGAGAGTGGCTTTATAGATCTTATCGATATAGAAGCTGCTTTCGGCCCGGTTGCGGAAAGGCTTCTTTCCAAAGCTCGCAGACACAATGTGAGAACGGTCCTGTCGCAGCACGATTTTGAGAGAACACCGGCAACGGAAGAGATTTGTGCAGCATTTGCCCGCATGGAGAAGATGGGTGCGGATGTAGCCAAGGGCGCTTATATGCCCTGCCGCGGAGAAGATGTGGATAAAGTCCTCGCTGCCTCAAATTCGATCCGCAGAAATCTTCAGATCCCATTCATACTTATTTCCATGGGAGAAAAAGGACAGCTGACCCGTATCTATGCCGAGTCAGTCGGAAGCTGCGTCACCTTTGCGGCAGCGGACGGAAAAGCCAGCGCTCCGGGCCAGATCGATGCGGGAAAGATGAGAGATCTGCTTCTCAGACGCCATGCGATGTCGGAAGGAAAAAGGAATATTTACCTGATCGGTTTTATGGGTGCAGGAAAATCCACTGTGTCGTCTGTTCTGGGTCGGAAGACGGGAATCAGGGTTCTGGAAATGGACCGTGAGATTGAGACGGACCGTCGGATGTCGATCCCCGAAATCTTTGAAAAGTACGGAGAACCCTGTTTCAGGGACCTGGAAACGGATCTCCTGCGGAAACTCGATGCGGAATCACCTGCTATTGTATCCTGCGGAGGCGGAGCGGTCCTCAGAGAGAGAAATGTTCTTCTGATGAAAAGCATCGGTACCGTCATTCTGCTTGATGTCAGTCCGGAAGAAGTAATGAAAAGGCTGGAGGGCCAGGTGGACCACAGGCCGAATCTGAGAGGGCGGTTCAGTCTGGAAGGAATCAGGGAACTGCAGGATCTGCGCCGGGAGGCCTATCAGAGCGCTGCGGACGCGGTCGTCGATACGAACGGTAAAAGTGCTGATGAAATTGCCGACAGGATTCTGGATATATGTGAGAGTGATTCATGATCCGGAAGGGAGCGGCATTCGGAAATTTGCCGGAACGGTTCCGCACTTTGTTCTTGCAACGACATTCGTTTTATTATAAAATGAGATGTACACACTTATGGAGGTAAACACATGATTTCAGCAGGTGATTTTAAAAACGGTTTAACTCTCGAGATTGATGGGCAGGTCATGCAGATCGTCGAGTTCCAGCATGTAAAACCGGGCAAGGGCGCAGCTTTTGTTCGTACCAAGATGCGCAATGTTATCAACGGCGGCGTTGTAGAAAAAACTTTCCGCCCGACAGAAAAGTTCCCGGCAGCCAGAATCGACCGCAAGGATCAGCAGTATCTGTATAATGACGGTGATCTCTATTACTTCATGGATCCTGAGACATATGATCAGATTATGATCAATTCAGACGTGATCGGCGATGCTCTGAAGTTCGTTAAAGAGAATGAAGTTGTAAAGGTGTGCTCTTATAACGGAGAAGTATTCTCCATCGAGCCTCCTCTCTTTGTGGAACTTGAGATTACCGATACGGAACCGGGATTTGCCGGAAACACAGCACAGGGTGCTACCAAGCCGGCTACCGTGGAGACAGGTGCTACAATTCAGGTACCGCTCTTCGTAAACATCGGTGATGTTGTAAAAATCGATACAAGATCATCTGAATATCTTTCAAGAGTATAACAGGAAGCCTTCCTTCGGGAAGGCTTCTTAATTTTTTACTGATTTTTTTATCTTATCTTACTTTCTATTCTGCCGTTCGGCAGAGAGTCCCGGATTCTTCGGGATTTGATAAATAATCACATATATCTGATACATGTTCGAGACAATGTTTTATTCTTCATCGCGCAATACTCGTGACGTGCGCGGTGGAAGGCACCCTGGCGCCGCGCGCGTCGCGGCAAGAACGCCGAGGCGTTCCTGAATACCTGGTGAATGATGCGTATACCTTTCATCTGTTCGTGTATGCGAAACTGTATATCGGCATGGTCGGGTTTTTTCGTATGCGGATACTCAGAGACGCCCGCCTTATATGCGGATGAGAAATCCCCGGTCTGTCCCGGTATACCTGTCAGGCAGATTGCCATACTGTATTATCATGGAGGAACTTATGACTTACCCGGAATTTAAAATGCAGCTGATGTCCAACATAGCGCAGCAGGCAGGATGTGATGCAGAAGTGACGATTCGAAGTATCCGTAAGAATAACGGAATTTTCCTGGATGGTCTGACTGTACATCATGCCGGAAAGAATATTGCGCCTACTATTTATCTGGAAAGGTACTGGGATAAATACCGAGAGGGCTTCAGCATAGATTCTCTGACGGAGGAGATCCTTGAGGAGAACAGAAATTATACGGTGGGGAGAAATCTGGATATTGAACAGCTTCTGGATTTTTCCCGTATCCGCAGGAAAGTGATGTTCAGAGTCATTAATTTTGATATGAACAGAGAATTTCTGGACACGGTACCGATGAGAAGGGCTCTCGATCTGGCGGTGATTTATTATTACAGAGTTGAGGAGGAAGAACTTTCCGGAGCAACATGTATTGTAAGAAATGAGGATCTGGAGAGGTGGCATGTGACGGAGGAGGAGCTTTGGGAACTGGCTCTTGTCAATACCCCCAGAGAGGAGCCTTCCCGAATTTCGGATATATATGATTCCCTGAGGGAGATTCAGGAAAACTGCGCTGCGATAACGGAAGGCAATCCTTTTATGACGCAGGAAGGATCTGATGAGGGATGGTTTCCGATTGATGTGTTCCCGGTAGAGATGGATCGGTCAGATAAGGTTTCGTCAGACAGGGCCCTGATGCTTGTCCTGAGCAACAAGACGAAAGTATTCGGCGCTTCCTGTATGTTATATCCGGAAGTATTAAGACCGCTCGCAGAAGAGCTCGGAACAGATCTGTATATTCTTCCGAGCAGTATTCATGAGGTGATCCTTATGCCGGTGAATGAGTTGCTAAGCCGCGATGATCTTGCGGATATGGTGAAAGAGATCAATGAGAATGAGGTCCTTCCGCAGGAAGTTCTCTCCGATAATGTGTATCGTTACTATGCTGACCGCGATGTGATCCTGTTATAGGGGTTTACGAATTTAAAAGATTTTCTCTTGCTATTTCCCATGAAAAGATGTATTATAACATTTGTGCATGGGGATATAGCTCAGTGGGAGAGCGTTCGGTTCGCATCCGAAAGGCCGTGAGTTCGAATCTCATTATCTCCATCGGGCAGCCTGCCGCTATCGGCAGGCTGTTTATCAATATAAGTTGTAAGCGTCTGTAGCTCAGTGGATAGAGCACTGGATTCCGGTTCCAGGTGCGCGGGTTCGACTCCTGTCAGACGCGCTCTGCCGATATTGCATTGTTCAATGTGATATCGGTTTTTTTCTGCAGCCTTTTATATCATTTTATCTTACATGCAGTAATGGATAAGCTGTATAAAGATGAATATGTGAAAGGATTGTGAAATAAAGATACCTGCACTGCACAAGTTGCAAAAAGAAAAGGCATATGCTAATATTATGCCAATATGCGGAAATAAACAGTGTATGCCCATTTTATGTCAGTAAGGAGGATGAAAAGTGGACGAGTTCAGAGAATGGTTATCTGACAATCTTCGTTATATCGCACTGATTCTCGGAGTACTTATCGTGTTGGGCGGTGCTTTTCTCGGAGTCAGAGCAGTCACAAAGTCAGGCAGCACTCCGAATACAGAGACTGCCACGGACAGTATGGACAATTCTACAGGCGGTCTGGTCACATCCGGCTCTGCAAAACCGTCAGGGACTGCGGCAGGATCCTTGAAAGACACGGCTGCTCTGGTGACGGAAGACGGACAGCTTACTGAAGAAGCTCAAAACGGAATCAAGACGGTCGTCAAGTCATATTATGATGCCCTGAATGCCCGCAATGTGGAGGCCGTAAAAAAGGTGACAGATACTCTGTCAGCTGAGGATATCGCATCGATTGAATCATCAAAGACGGCATATTCCGGCGTTTCTGTAATTCCGAAAGTCGGACCTACAACGGACGGCAGGAGTGCGGTGGCCTTTGTTGATTATAAGTATCAAAACCCTGATCAGGCAATTCTTCACTCGGGACTCTCCTGGCTGTATCTGCAGTTCGATGAGAATGAAGGTGCCTATAAGATCAAGGTCGATGCGGCGGATGACGCTGCTGTTAAGACTTATGCACAGAGTCTTACGGCAGATCCTGAAATAGCTTCTGTCATGCAGCGCGTACAGGTCGAAGCCGATGCGGCAGCTGCAGCCGATCAGGGTGTCAGTCAGGCGGCAGCCGAACCGGCAGCAGAGAGTGGTGAGACGGAGTCCGCTGTGACTGAGGGTCAGCCTGAAGCAGATGCAGCTCAGTCTGAAGGACAGGCAGAGGTCGAAGCAACTGACGGTCAGGCAGAAGCTGATGCAGCAGCCCAGGCGGAAGCGGTTGCAGCTCAGGCTCAGGCAGATGCAGCAGCGGCGGCAGCCCGTGAACAGGCCGAGGCGGCAGCCCAGGCCCAGGCTCAGGCTGAAGCAGTAGCTGCGCAGACAAGAGAGAGCGGAGACGCAGCAGCCCAGGCTCAGGCAGATGCGGCAGCTGATGCAGCAGCCGCTCAGGCCCAGGCAGCAGCTGATGCAGCGACGCAGGCCCAGGCTCAGGCACAGGCAGGTGCCAGAGCAGGCGATACGGCGGTCATTCTTGAGACCTGCAATGTCAGAAAAGGTGCCGGATATGACTATGAGGTAGTGACTGTCGCTGAAGAGGGCGCATCCGTCACGATCATTGACGATGAAGGTCAGGGATGGGTCCATGTTCGTACAGAGAACGGAGACGGATACATCGGAAGAAAATTCATATACGGAGAAACGAACTGAAGCATCGATATTCATCTCGTAAATAAAGTGATGAGAATTCTGCGTCAGAGATCAAATAGGGACTGTCCTGTGCGACAGTCCTTTTTTCGTACGTTGCTTTTCAGTATGTAAAATGTTATGATATTATAAGTCTGTCTTTGTATCGATGAATCAATAAGCGGACAGGGAGTGTCATATATGGACAATGGCGAAATACGTCTCAATAAATATATCAGCAGTATCGGTCTCTGTTCACGCAGAGAAGCTGATCGTATGATCGAGGATGGCAGAGTAAGGATCCTGAGGCCTGACGGCACAGCAGCTGTTGCCTCGCTCGGTGATCGTTTCACACCCGGAGATCAGATCGAGGTTGATGGTAAAATCCTGGAAAACAACGAAGCGGAAAAGTTGTACCTCATGCTGAATAAGCCGAAAGGAATCGTGTGTACAGGTGACCGCAGAATCAAGGAGAACATTATAGATTATGCGGGTCTTAATCACTATATCTCCTATGCCGGCAGACTTGACCGGGATTCGACCGGTCTTGTGCTTCTGACCAATGACGGTGAATTGAATGACAGAATCATGCGTGCGTCCAATTGCCATGAAAAAGAGTATATCTGTAAAGTCGATAAGTTCGTAACATATGATTTTCTGTCGAAGATGCGCCAGGGTGTGACGATTGTTCTGGATGATGATCACAACCTGACCGGTGAGATCGGTCCGGATGGAAAGCCGGTCGGTAAGACTGTCAAAACGAGACCCTGCAAGGTATGGAAGACCGGAAAACGTGAATTCCATATTATTCTTACACAGGGATATAACAGGCAGATCAGACGTATGTGTGCTGCACTCGGCTTTACTGTTCTGAAGATAAAGCGTATACGGATCATGAATCTCGAATTGGGCGGTCTCAGAGAAGGGATGAAAAGATTCCTGACGAAGGAAGAGATCGCCGAGCTGAAAAAGCAGGCCGGAATGTAAAGACAAACCGCCGGGCTGAAGAAGCAGGCCGGAATGTAGAGACAAACCGCCGGGCTGAAGAAGCAGGCCGGATCGTAGAAATGAATCGAGACCTGCGTTCTGCTACCGAAAGGAAGGGCGAAATGGCAAATATTCGGACAGATGACGTTCTCACTCTGTACAGGGAACTGACTGACAAAGCGAGAACTTATAATGAAGCATATGAAAATGCCGAGCCGATCGTAAGCGATTATGAATATGATATGCTTATGCAGCAGATCAAAAAGATGGAGAAAGAAGATCCTGCTCTTGTCGAAGCCGCATCTCCGACACAGACGGTGGGCGCACCGGTAAAACGGGAAGGCGGAATTACCGTGACGCATAATGTGCCCATGCTGTCTATCCAGGATGTTTTCGAGAAGGAGGATGTCCTTGCATGGGCCCGTGAAGTCAGGGCCATCCATCCGGATGCCAGATTCTGTGTGGAACATAAGATCGACGGTCTCTCCATGAGCCTTCGTTATGAGGATGGTATGCTCAGGCTCGCTGAGACGCGGGGGGACGGTTTTGTGGGAGAGGATGTGACTTTGAACGCATTGGTCATACCGGATATTGTTCAGAAGATATCCGGCTTTCCCGGTTATCTGGAGCTTCGCGGTGAAGTGTATATGAAGCACGAAGACTTTGACCGCACGAACAGGATGCAGGAGATCGCAGGGAAAAAGACATTTGCAAATCCACGGAACTGCGCAGCGGGGACTCTCAGGCAGCTGGATCCCGCAATGACGAAAGAAAGAGGCCTTTCGTTCTTTATTTTTAATGTGCAGGAGGGAAATGACCGGCTTACGGGCAGCCATTTTGAGGGACTTCGCTCGCTGGAAGAAGCGGGCCTTAAGACCGTTCCGTGCGTTCTCTGCGAGACAGATGAAGATATTCTGGAGGCCATTGACTCGATCGGGGAGATGCGGGGCGATCTGGCTTATGACATAGACGGTGCTGTCGTTAAGATCGATCAGGTCATGTACAGAGCAGATTTTCCTGCCGGTTCAAAATACAGTGCCGGACATATCGCTTATAAATATCCCCCTGAGGAGAAGGAGTCGGTGATCCGGGATATAGAAATTTCAATCGGTATGACGGGACGTGTGAACCCGACAGCTGTGTTCGACCCGATCCGGCTCTGCGGGACGACCGTTTCCAGGGCGACGCTCCACAACCAGGATTTTATTGACACGCTTCATATCGGAATCGGAGATACGGTCGTTGTCTATAAATCCGGTGAGATCATCCCGAAAATTCGCTGTGCGATTCCTGAGAAGAGACCGGAGGGAGTGACTGATTTCCGGCTTCCGGATGTGTGTCCGGTGTGCGGGGGACCGATTGTCCGTTCTGTCGGTATGGCGGATAAGAAATGCATTAATCCGAACTGTCCGGCTCAGCTGGAACGGCATCTCATTAATTTCGTCGGAAGGGATGCCATGGATATCAAGGGATTCGGACAGGAAAACGTTCTGACATTGGTGAGGGAAGGGCTTCTTCGCGATATAGGTGATATCTACACGCTGAAAGAGCATCGTCAGACCCTGCTCGACCGAAAGCTGATCGGTCTTGTAAAGAGTACGGATAAGCTCCTTGCCGCAATCGAGAAATCGAAGGAAAATGATCCGTGGAGACTTCTTGCGGGACTTGCCATCGAAAATGTCGGAAAGACATCCGCAAGAACGATCATGAACTATTTTGGGTCATTTGAGAAATTGATCGCAGCTGATAAAGAGACTCTTCTTAAAGTACCCGATATCGGAAATATTACCGCAGACGCGATTCTTGAGTTCTTTGGCGCTGAAGAGAACCGTCAGCTGATCAGGCGTCTTGGGGAAGCCGGATTAAAACTGGATGCGGACACCGGTGGACAGAGCAATGAGCTTGCCGGCAGATCTTATGCCGTTACGGGTGATATCAATCGTTTCAGGAATCGAAATGAGCTGGTGTCTTTTATCGAACAGCATGGAGGCAAATGCACAGGCAGTGTCTCCAAAAAGACATATGCGCTGATCAATAATGATCCTGCTTCCAGATCATCCAAGAACAGGAAAGCAGCTGATTTGGGAATTCCTGTTATCACAGAAGATGAGTTCCTGGAAAGCCTGGGACAGTAGGTATGCCGTCGAAGAGAATGTCCCGGGGAAAAGATATTTGTGTTAATCAAGGAGGTACCGTGCAATGCCTATAAAAGTGCCGAATGATCTTCCGGTCAGAACGATACTGGAAAAAGAAAATATATTTGTAATGGATGAGAATCGTGCCGTGCATCAGGATATACGTCCGATTCAGATCCTGATACTGAATCTGATGCCGTTGAAGGAGGATACGGAGCTGCAGATTCTGAGAGAGCTCTCCAATACACCTCTTCAGATCGACTGTACCTTTATGTGCATGAAATCCCATGATTCGACGCACACTTCCAAGAGTCACCTGGATACGTTCTATGTGACATTCGATGAAATCAGAAAGAAAAAATATGACGGAATGATCGTGACAGGTGCCCCTGTAGAACTTTATGAGTTCGAAGAGGTGGATTATTGGGATGAGATCTGCCAGGTATTTTCGTGGATCGACTCGCATGTCACATCTACGATTTTCCTGTGCTGGGGAGCACAGGCCGCAATGTACTATTATTATGGTCTGGAGAAGAAACCTCTCGGAAAGAAACTGTTCGGTCTTTTCCTGCATAAGGTCTATAATCGAAAAGTGCCGCTTGTAAGAGGGTTTGACGATCAGTTCCTGATGCCGCATTCCCGTTATACGGACACTCCGACCAAAGACATCGAAAAATGTGAGGCGCTCACAATTCTTTCCAAATCTGAGGAGGCTGGCGTATTTCTGTGCATGGCTGAGAACGGAAGAAAGATTTTCGTCACCGGTCATCCGGAGTACGGCAGGACCCAGCTGAAACGTGAATATGAGCGCGACAAGCTGAAGGGACTCGGAACGGCTATACCGAAGAATTATTTTCCGAATGATGATCCGAAGGCCACTCCGCCTCTGGTCTGGAGAGCACATGCCAATAACCTGTATACGAACTGGCTGAATTATTACGTGTATCAGTCTACGCCGTATGACCTGGACGGTACGCCCTGGGGAGAGGAAATTCCTGATAATTATAACAAAAAGAACAGGGAGAAATGAGAAAAACTTCGTCAGGTCCTGCTTTTTGAAGGGGTTTTCAATTCGTCGGAAGTAAGCTATAATGTTTCAGATTACGAAAAACAGGATTATTAAGAGAAAGATAACAGAAATAATCGATGAGTGAAGAAATAAGATTCAAGTATCTGGAGGAGCTTGAACGCTCGGAAGCACTCGACGATGCCGGAGATCTCTCGTGGGAACGCAGAAGTGAGCATCGTAATGGAAAAAGCAGCCGTGCGGGCGGGAAGAAAAAAGATTCCCGCAGAGCGCGCGGTAGAATAGAAAGCTCCGGGGAGGACGCAGGGGAAGAAGCCGCTGCCCAATCCCGAAGGAAAAGGAGCAAAAAAGCAGCCGGGCAGACTGCGAAAAAGAAAAAAGGCAGAAGAACAGAGCCGGAAAGAAAGGTTCGGCCTGTTGAAGTGCCTGAAAGCTGGGACGGAAGCAACTTCGTCGGCGACCGCTGGCAGAATGCAGATCCCCTGGAGTCTGAAAGCATTTCGGGAACAAAGAAGACAGTTCGTGAGGAGAGAAGAGCCCGGAGAAGAAGGACAGATGAATCGGGAACAGCTGCAGGAAGAAAATCTGCAAATCGTCCCGGCAAAAAGCGCAGAAGGCGGGAAGGCACTCGTTCCGAGAGGGTCACTGACTGGGATGCTTTTATCGAGGAGACCGCAAGAATGGAGACTGAAGACGGTTTTCAGGAAGAGCGGGAGACTCGCAGGCAGAACAGAGCTGATGCAGCCAGAAAGAAAGAAGAAGAATCGAAGGCCAGACGATCTCTGTTCATGAAGATCGGAATTACCGTAGCTGCTCTTATTCTGATCGTTGCTGTTTCAGGGACGATCATCCGTACAGTGCGGAAAGGAGGACAAGCTTCCGGCAACGGTACCTCCGGATCAGCCGGTGCGCATGGGCAGGATAGCAGCGTCGACGGAAATGCTGCAGGAACCGGAAATGGCGTCGGAGGGGATGTAACGGTAGCACCTGCCTCCAGTGTTGTCAGTATCGACAGCGCGGACCAGCTCACGACGGTGTTCGAGAACTGGACTTTTACCCCGTCTGCGACCGACGTTGCTCCGGAGGGAGATATCGTTCCTACTACTGATACGTTTTATACACACGATATGATGAAGAGAGATCTTTATTTTCTTCGGGAGCGATATCCGGATATAATGACGATACTCAGATTCGGATATACTGCAGACGGAAGAGAGCTGCTTGATGTAGTCATCGGCAATCCGGCAGCTGAAAAAGATGTCATTATTCAATATTCCATGCATGCCAGAGAATATATAAATTCAATTTTAGGCATGAAGCAGATTGAAGAACTGCTGAAGGGGTTAAGCAACGGGGCACAGTACAACGGAGTATCCTATTCGGATATACTGAACGGAGTCAGACTGCATCTGATACCCATGATGAATCCCGACGGTGTTATGATCTCCCTTCTGGGATTTGACGCGATCGGCAATCAGACGATCCGTAACGGGCTCTATGAATGCTGGCAGAGTGATATCATGCTCGGAAAGGGCGATCCGGAAATCACCGCTTATTTCAGAGGATGGAAGGCCAATGCCCGCTGTGTTGATCTGAATCGCAATTTTGACTGCGGGTGGGATACTACTGTCGGCACGTCCCAGCCTTCCTGCAGCCGGTATAAAGGGGAGTCAGCTGAATCCGAGTCGGAGACGAAAGCTCTTGTCGCACTCAAGGATGCCATCAATTGTGTCGGGCAGATCGCCTATCATTCGGAAGGTGAGCTTGTGTACTGGGATTACGGCTCCAAAGGAGATCTTCATGTTCTGGATGAACAGCTGGCTGATGTTGTAAGCGCACAGACCGGCTATACGAAGGAATCCACCATCTCCGCCAAGCAGGAGACAGCGGGATGCAGCGATTATTTTATCCTTGAATGCGGAATTCCGTCGATCACGATCGAGACAGGTGTGGGAGATTGTCCTATCAGTATTGATCAGTGGGATACGATCTGGAGTCAGAATGCTGAGGTCATTCCTGCAATCGCGCAGTTTTTCGCTCAGCTCTGATCGCGTTTTTTACGGCGCGGATCCGGTCAGACTGCTGTCAGCCGGATGCTGACATGATTTCCGTGAAAACTCTTTCGGGCGGGATTTGAATTCGAAGACATTAGATTAGGTGAGGGCAGATAAATGCAGAAAATACAGAATATACTTTCAGACATAATGGGAGAGGCTTTTGAGAAAGCGGGCTATGATGCCGGATATGGTCTTGTGCGTCTCTCCGACCGACCGGATCTCTGTGAGTTTCAGTGCAATGGAGCTCTTTCCGCTGCAAAGCAGTACCATAAAGCTCCTTTCCTGATCGCCGATGATGTGCTGAAGCAGACAGATCGTGAAGACAGTTCAGTCTTTACGGCGGAAGTGGTAAGACCGGGGTTCATCAATATTAACATTACCGAAGAATTCCTTGCGGATTATGTTGAAAAAATGGTGAGCGATCCTTATCTGTCCATTCCTCAGGTCGAAACGCCCGAGAAGATCATCATTGATTATGGCGGACCGAATGTCGCTAAACCGCTTCACGTCGGACATCTCCGCAGCGCGGTAATCGGCGAGAGCATAAAGCGACTCTGCCGGGCATGCGGCAACGAAGTTCTCGGTGATGTCCATCTGGGCGACTGGGGACTGCAGATGGGTCTCATCATTACGGAATTAAGGGAGAGAAGACCGGACCTCATCTATTTTTCAGAGAATGCGGGAGATGATCCCGAAGCCTATCCGCAGGAAGCACCGTTCACGATCGGTGAGCTGGAGGAGATATATCCGGCTGCGTCTGCAAGATCCAAGATAGATGAAGATTATAAGGCGAAAGCCATGGAAGCGACACATGATCTTCAGGCAGGTAAGCCCGGATACAGAGCTCTCTGGAACAAGATCATGGAATTGTCTGTTGCCGATCTTAAGCGGAATTATGCAAGGCTTAACGTTTCCTTCGATCTGTGGAAAGGAGAATCCGATGTACAGCCGTATATCGCTCCGATGGTAGAGAAAATGAAGGAAGAGGGAACTGCTCACTATGATCAGGGAGCACTTGTCATTGATGTCGAAGAACCGGGGGACAAGAAGAAAGTACCGCCCTGCATGGTCCTGAAATCGGACGGCGCGTCTCTTTACAATACAACGGACCTGGCAACGATCGTAGAGAGAGTAAAACTGTATGATCCGGATGAGATCATATATGTAGTCGATAAACGTCAGTCGCTCTATTTTACACAGGTCTTCCGTGCTGCCAGAAAAGCCGGACTTATCTCTGATCGAACAGAGCTGGTCCATGTGGGATTCGGCACCATGAACGGGAGAGACGGTAAACCGTTCAAAACAAGAGAGGGCGGTGTCATGAGACTCGAGACCCTCCTTGATGAGATCAATGAAGGAATGATCGGAAAGATCCGCGAGAACAGAAATGTGAGGGCGGAGGATGCGGAAAAGACAGCGGAGATCGTATCCCTCTCTGCTATCAAGTACGGAGATCTTTCAAATCAGGCTGCTAAGGATTATGTGTTCGACACGGACAAGTTCACGGCGTTCGAGGGAAATACCGGTCCGTACATTCTGTATACGATTGTTCGTATCAAATCTATTCTGGAGAAAGCGGAAGAGAGCGGATGCAGACCGGAGGAAATCAAGCTGATCGCGCCGACGGCTTCTGTCGAGAAGGCCCTGATGCTCGACCTTACAAGATTCGGATCTGTGATCGGAGAGGCGTATGAAGAACTTGCTCCTCATAAGATCTGTGCGTATATCTATGACACAGCCAATGATTTCAACCGCTTCTATCATGAGACGAAGATTCTCTCCGAGTCCGATGAGGCTCGTCGGGCGAGTTATCTGAGCCTTCTGGAAGTGACGCTCCGTGTACTCGAAAAGAGCATTGATATTCTCGGATTTGAGGCTCCGGATCATATGTAACAGGATATTCGGGCAGCCCGGAAATACAGTTTCCGGACTGCCTTTTTCTTGCTTTTTAAAGAGTCTTATCTTATACTCAATTTATTCGGAAAAATGCGCATCGCATCTGATGCGTATCTTATCCGGTCTGTCGGACACACGGTCTGTGTGGCAGATGGACCGGGTTCACTGCGGACATTTCGTCCGGAAATCTCTTTTTATAATTCGCGCTTCATTTTAACAATACGATTTTCACATAAATGATCTGCGCGGCATTCTTTTTAATTTCATACAGGTGAGGTCGAATATGGAAAGTATTGGGAAATATCGTGTGCTCTCCATCCTGGGTCACGGCGGAAGTTCTTCCGTTTATCTTGTCGTAGATGAGCGGATCGGAAAAAAGTGGGCGGTCAAAGTAATTCCCGCAAGGTATATCCGGAAGGACGGTATCCTTCTTCTGAGGGAGCTGGATCACCCCTCGCTGCCGCGAATCGTGGAGGAGCTAGAGGGTGCAAATGAATTCTACGAAGTGACTGACTATTTTGAGGGCGCATCTCTTGATAAATGGGCGGGGAGAGGAATTACTTTAAGCGAAGCGATGTCCGCTTCCATGGAAATCCTCGAATCGGTCGCCTATCTTCATTCCCGCAGTGTGCCGGTCATACACAGGGATATAAAACCTGCCAATTTTATCATGACATCGGATGGAAAAATTAAGTTGATCGATTTTGATCTTGCTGTTGCCGGGGAGAGGAGCGGAATGGTTCCGATGGGCACGAAAGGCTATGCGCCTCCGGAACAGTACAGAGGCGTCTGCTCCATGAGAGGTGATGTATACGCGATCGGCAGGACGATCGATTTTCTGCTGGATTCTATCGATCTTAAAAAACTGTCTTTCCCTGACAGAAAAATATTTGATCAGGTAAGGAAGATATGCCGGACTGCTTCCGATCCTGATCCTGACAATCGGTATGAGGATGCGGGAGAGATGATGACTGCATTTGAAAAATGCATGAAGATCCGTAAATTAATTCGTCCGGTCTGCTCTGCTCTGATTGCGGTCTCTCTTCTGTCCGTGCTTCTTTTTGCCGGGAGAGGCATCCTGAAGGATGCCTGGAAAGCCGATGCAGAGCAGAGAATACAGACCAATTTTGCAAATGCCTCTTCCCTCATATCTGAAGCGATCGATTTATACAGCCGTCATGCAGACAAAGCGCAATCATTCAATACAGCCGGGGCAGCCTCTGAGTGCGCTGTAAAAGCTGTCGCCTATATTGAGAATTCGGAATATCTTCTCAAAGAGCTTGATGACGAAGTGCGTTCAGAACTTACAAATCAATTCTACGGGCTCAGACACAGCGCAAAGATCATAGAAGGTTGTACAGCCCCGGGTGAGAGTGAACGCACTGACGCATACCGTACCTGTCTGTCAGATGATGCAGAGTATGAGAAGTTCCTGAAGAAGCGTGAGGCGATCGTCGATCTTTTTCTTCTGTACAGAGATGACGCGGTACTTTGCAGGATGCTTGGGGATACGGGAAGTGCTCTCAGATTTTATGAGGAAGCGATGGGAGTTCCGGGAATTTCTGATGAAATGAGAGCGACAGTGGCAGATTTGGGAATCGGGATTAATAACAGGGAGGAGTCAAATTGAACAGGAAGAGTGATAAAGAAAGAAGAAGTTCGATAAAGAGGCGGGACAGGCGTGTAAAATGTCTGTTCTCTTCCGTACTGCTGGTCATTCTCCTGCTTTTAAATACGGAGGGGGCTTTTGCAGACGGGGAGATATTTCTGTACAGAGGCGAACTATATTCCCTGAGTTGTCTTATGAATCTCCGGGAGGATCAGGAATATGAGATCTTTATAGAAAACCCGGATATAGTAGGACTGGGAGAGAACGGAAAACAGATCGTTGCTGTCGCTGCCGGTACGAGTGAGGTGACTGTCAGCATCTCTAATCCTGATGCAGCCTATTCTTATGTTTTTGTCGTTTCAGAGTATGGCCGAACGGAACAGGAAGAATTTGATGAATACGGACAGATGGGAGAGGGAGAGGAATATGAGGCGCCGCAGGGGGATAGGAATTATTACGACATATCGGACGGGAGAGAGTACCTTCCCGAAGAAGGGATCCTGTCGGAGAGGAGTTCTGATACGGCTGAAGAGAGAAACGGATCGGAACCGGGTGGCGGTACTTCGGGAGAGAGGAATGCATCGGAACCGGGTGGCAGCACTTCCGTAGAGAGGAACGGATCGGAACCGGGTGGTGACACTTCCGGAGAGAGAGGTGTATCGGTACAGAGTGGTGACACTTACGAAGAGGGGAATGGATCGGAACAGAGGGGCAGCACCTTCGGAGACAGGAGCGTATCGGAAAGGTTCCCGGATACAATGGAGGAAAGACCTGATCCTGAGGAGGATATATCCGGCGTGGACGATTCGGAAAAGGACGGGACCTTTCGCAGGGAAGGGGGAAGACAAGTCATAGATGCACCGATTCATTTTGATCACGGCAGAGGACTGTATGACCTGGCGGTCCCGAAAGGATATACGCTCTGGATAAGCGCCACCGGCAGAGGGAAGATGACCGTGCTGTACGTGGGTTTCAGAGGTGTTCCTGTTCCGTATCATATCAGAGGGCGTATGATTTTCATACGATCAGATGACCTTCAGCGGGGATCCGGTACAATTCAGGTGGTGGCCGCGAACGAGGCAGGAAAAGTCTATACAATGAGCGATTACGGGATCTGCGTCTCCTGATGAGCTCTTTTGTTCTGTGACACAGAAGGTGTTTTACACTTTTAAATTCTTATGCTATACTGTTTTGATGAATATGCGTTAATCTCTTGAGGAGGTTCTTATGAAGAAGTCATCCAGCGGCAATGGGCTGTCGATCGCAATGATTTTGGTAGGAGTTCTTATTTTGGCAGCGTCCGGTATCCTGGTCGGAATGCAGGTGGGAAATGTCACAAGACAGAGTGCAATAGAAGCCAGCCTTGCCGAGAAGAAAGCTTATGAGGAGGCACTGGCCGCAGCTGAACATGAAGAAGCCATGAAAGCGCAGGCAGAGGCTGAAAAAGCAGCTCAGGAACAGGCGGTAACGATCACGCCGTCGCCTATTCCCGACGATATCGTAGTGACTCCGGAGCAGCTTGCAGCTATGTCCGAAGCAATCAAAGGAGCCGGCACAGCGGCTACGTCCATGGTATTTTCCTACGCAGACGCTCAGAAAAATGCGGGTATATCTCTGAATATCGGAAATACTGCAGCGGATGGCACAACACCCGATGCTGCCGTGGCAGATCCGGCGGCACAGACCGCGACGGTGCAGACTCCCGCTGTGCCGAGGACGATATGTATCGATCCCGGACATCAGGCACAGGAGATGACTGATGAGGAACCGAACGGTCCGGGCTCCTCTGTGATGAAGCAGAAAGTGTCCAGCGGCACAACCGGTGAGTGGTCAGGCAAGGAAGAATACGAAGTCAATCTTGAGGTGAGCCTTAAGCTGCGGGACATTCTTGTATCCAGAGGCTATACGGTCGTGATGACCCGTGAGACTCATGATGTCACACTTTCCAATGTTGAGCGCGCACAGATCGCGACGACTGCAAATGCAGATATTTTCGTACGCATTCACTGCAACAGCGAAGATGTCAGTGATGTTGCCGGCGTTCTCTGCTACGGACCGGCCAGCGACAATCCGTATCTGACACCGGAAATAATTGACAACAGCCAGAGGCTCTGTGAAGTGCTCCGCGATAATCAGTGCGCGGTGACCGGACAGAAGGCTCTGAACAATTTATATCAGAATGATATGACCGGTATAAACTGGGCTACCATGCCGGTCTCGATCGTCGAAATGGGATTCATGAGCAATGAGACCGAAGACCTGTTCATTTCAAGCGATGAGGGCGAGAGCCAGATCGCCGAAGGACTGGCGAACGGTATCGATGCTTATTTCGCAGGGTAAACTATGTGGAGTACAGTATTATTTGACCTGGACGGAACCATATCGGACTCCGCCGAGGGAATTACCAGAAGTGTTCAGTACGCTCTGGAAAAGGAATTTGGAATAATCAGACAGCCGGAGGAACTTCTTGAATTTGTCGGTCCGCCGCTCAAGGAGCAGTTCATGCTTTATACCGGGTGTGATGAGGAGATGGGGGAAAAGGCAGTCTGGCGATACCGTGAGAGGTACAAGCCTGTCGGTATATTTGAAAACAGACTTTATCCGGGTATTCCCGAGCTGTTGAAGCAGCTCTGCGATGAGAACTTTACGATTGCCCTGTCATCTTCAAAACCGGAAGCTTTCTGCAGACAGATCCTGGAAGCCTTTCATATAGACCAGTACTTTACAGTCATATGCGGCAGTGATATGGATGGAAAGCACACCGATAAGGCTGAGGTGATCGAACAGACGATACATCGGCTGGGAGCAGACCATATCCGGGATGAAATCGTTCTGGTAGGTGACCGCAGGTATGATATCATCGGTGCCAGACAGTGCGGTATATCTTCGATCGGCGTATCGTTCGGATACGGGAGCCGTGAGGAACTGGAACAGGAATGGCCGGATTGTATTGTCGATACGGTGACGGAACTCAGAAATGTTCTGATCGGTCAGGCAAGAGCGGGAAGACGGGCAGAATCTCCCTATTCACCGGAAGGAAGAGCGGCCAGGCGCAAAGCAGACGGCAGTCCTGTCTTCAAGTTGTGGAGACTCTGTTACCCGATTCTTCTTCACTTCGGAATATCGAATCTGGTCATGATCCTGGCCATGTATACAGCTGTCCTTTTATCGGCCGGAATGGGGATCCTGGGGGCGGATCCTCTTGAAAAAGCAATGGAGCAATCAGTCCTTCTGACCGGTATTGCAGATGCGGTCGTAATACCGGCGGCATGGCTGTTCTTTAATTCCGACAGAAAAAAACGAGCCGCCTCGAAATTTGATGAGAGGATATTGCAGAAGAACATATTCGGTGTTCCCGAAATTATCGGAATAATTGTTATTTCCATCGGCTGCTCGATGGTGATCAATTTGCTGATCGCGATGCTTCCTATTCATGATAAGGTCTATGAAGAGACCGCCGAGGTGTTCTTCCGAAATACAGGATTAATAACGCAGCTTGTAGTGATCGGAATACTCGCTCCGATCTCGGAGGAATTTATCTTTCGGGGATTGATCTTCAGAAGAGGAAGAGATTATTTCGGGTTCGTGCTCGGAGCACTTTTTTCCGCCCTCTCTTTCGGTATTTATCATGGAAATCTGACGCAGGGCATATTTGCCTTTATTATGGGAATGTTGTTCTGTGTCCTGTATGAACATTACGGGACTCTGTGGGCTCCGATCGCTGCCCACATGGCCAACAATCTATTTGCGACTCTGGAAAATTCCGTTTTCTCCAAGTTCAGTGTCCCGAATCTTGCCTACATTCTGTTCACGATTGTGATGGCCGGTGCCGCAGCTATCTGCCTCTATCTGGTGATACGCAAAGAACCGAGGGTCAACGGCCTGTAGGATGAAAGGGAAAAGACCCGGGAAAACAGGTCAAAAATGGGTAAATACAGCGAAAATGAAGCAGTGTTGTTCTTGCACTGCTTCTTTTTTAGTGGTATACTTCAAAGGTCGCTTAAAAATCACATATGTGAATTCCGGCATTCGGTGCCCAAGGGTCTTGCCGGTAAGAAGCATATGGGTGGAAAAACCAAAACAAAGGAGATTATGAAAATGAGCGTTATTTCCATGAAGCAGCTGCTCGAAGCAGGCGTCCATTTCGGACATCAGACAAGACGCTGGAACCCGAA
>DMAZ01000181.1 GCA_003446335.1 Lachnospiraceae bacterium
GAGACGCCGGGAGGAACGATTCTTGTGGAAGCGCATAAACAGCTCGAGGAGCTCGTTCTTGACCGCGCGACCATGGAATTCAAGAAGGATGTGGGCAATAAGCTTTCCCAGGTCGTATACGAAGGCAAATGGTTCACACCGCTCTGTGACGCATTGATCGCCTTCACAAAGTCGACGCAGGAATACGTTACGGGAGAAGTAAAGTTCAAGCTTTATAAAGGCAACATCATCAAGGCCGGAACGACCTCTCCGTACAGCCTCTACAATGAATCTCTCGCCTCCTTCACGACCGGCGATATGTATGACCATCATGATGCGGATGGCTTCATTACATTGTTCGGTCTTCCTCTGAAAGTCAGGGCCCTGAAGCTTCAGGAAGCAAAATCCAACGAATCTGCAAAATAATTTTCGCAAATAAAAAGCCGCGCGGATGCGCGGCCTTTTATTTTATAATGTTCTGATTTACTCAAGCAAATTACAGGTTAGCCTTCATGAAAGCTTCAAGCTCAGCAGCTGCTGTCTCTTCGTCAGCGCCTTCAATCTGGAATTCAACTGTCTGTCCCTGCTTTGCACCAAGGCTCATAACTGCGAGGATCTTCGCTGCGTTAGCTGCCTTGCCGTCCTTAATGATAGTAACTTTGCTTGCGAAGCTCTTGCATTTCTTTACAAGCTCACCTGCCGGACGTGCATGGATACCTTCTGCATCTGTAAGTACATAACTGAAGCTCTTCATTCTAAATCTCCTTGTCTTTAATATTTTTTTACTTCGTTCCTGATCTGCTTCTTCTTTACAGATCACGGGAACAAACGTCTTATTTACAGTGATTATACCATAAGTATCCGTGAAAAAAACCTAGTTTATATACATTTTTCACATTTCTACGGCATTTTTTATCGAGATCGTTATTCTTTCGGATCAAGCCTTCTTACGCGGAGCACACCATCTATTTCTTTCAGCCTCTCGACCGTATCGTGAGGCATCTTCGCATCCACATCAAGCAGCGTGTACTCATACGCGCCTTTGCTCTTACTGGAAAGATTCTCAATGTTCAATCCGTTCTTTCCGAAGAAAGCAGTGATCTGAGAAATCATATTGGGAATATTCCGGTGGAGAATAGCGACACGTGATACCGAGGTGCAGATTCCCATACTGAGATTCGGGAAATTGACAGAATTCGAAATATTGCCGTTATCCAGGTAATCCTGAAGTTCTTTTACGGCCATGATCGCACAGTTCTCTTCCGCTTCTTCCGTTGACGCCCCAAGATGAGGCAGAACGACTGCGTGCTCCATATGAGCGGAAATGGGATTTGCGAAATCCGTTACATAGCATTTCACTTTCCTGCTTGCAAGTGCCTCCGCCATAGCTTCCTCATCGACCAGAGCATCCCGGGCAAAATTGAGGACACAGACCCCATCCTTCATCTTTTCTATTCCGGCTCTGGAGATCATGCCCTTGGTCGAAGGCATAAAAGGTACGTGGATCGTAATAAAGTCGCTGATTGCAAAAAGGTCATCCAGTGTCTCGGAATAACGGACGGAGCGGGACATATGCCACGCAGCGTCTATTGAAAGATACGGATCATACCCATAAACATTCATACCCAGCTGTGAAGCGGTATTGGCCACCTGTACTCCGATCGCTCCGAGACCGATGACGCCCAGAGTCTTTCCCAGCACTTCATTTCCCGCAAAAGCCTTCTTTGCTTTCTCCGCTGATTTTTTGATATCGGGGTCATCGGCATGTTCCTTTACCCAGTCAGCGCCGCCGACCACATCACGCGCAGCCAGCATGAGCCCGGCTATGACCAGTTCCTTGACCGCATTCGCATTTGCCCCCGGCGTGTTGAAAACAACAATACCGCTCTCGGAACAGCGATCGACAGGAATGTTATTGACACCGGCTCCTGCACGGGCAATTGCGCGAAGATTTTTAGGAAACTCGATATCACTCATGTTGGCAGAACGGACAAGAACACCGGCTGCTTCATCCATTGAATCGACCAGTGTGTATCCCTCGCGGAATTTTGCCGTTCCGACTTCACTGATATTATTCAGGCAGAAAATGTCTCGATTTTTCATAATGCACTCCTCAAAGCTGAATGATTTCCAAATTCAATTGTATATCTTACACATGATCCATGTTTTAGGCAAGTATAACTTTAGCGGAATAAAGAGTCACTCTGCGAACCTTTGCCCGCCGGTGCTTATATGTATTGGTTCTCTGTAACAAAAAAAGAGCTGCCGCAATGCGGCAGCTCCCAAGATTTTTACCTGTTTACTTATCAGCCCTCATACGGTTTCTTCCAGAAGGAAAGAATCAGGCAGCCGACGATCGAGCCGACAGCGAGTGCTACAAAGTACATAACCGGGTTCGTAATGATAGCGATTACCCAGAAGCCGCCGTGCGGAGCCGGGCTTGCGCAACCGAACATTGCGGAGAGTGCACCTGCAATTGCAGAACCGATGATACAGGACGGAATTACGTGAGCCGGGTCAGCAGCTGCATACGGGATCGCGCCTTCGGAGATGAAGGAAAGACCCATGATGTAGTTGACAAGACCTGCCTTCTTGTCAGCCTCAGACCACTTATTCTTGAAGAATGTTGTGGAAAGAGCGATTACGAGCGGAGGAACCATACCACCGACCATAACGGAAGCCATGATGATCTTACCTGCGTCTGTACCTTCAGCCAGCATCGCCGTACCGAATACATAAGCGGCTTTGTTGAACGGACCACCCATGTCGATGGACATCATGCCGCCGACGATTGCGCCGAGAAGTACCAGGTTGGATGTTCCCATGCCGTTCAGGACATTGGTCATTGCTGTATTGATGAACGCGAAGATCGGGTTGACCGTGAACATGATCACACCGATTGCAAGGATACCGATCAGCGG
>DMAZ01000008.1 GCA_003446335.1 Lachnospiraceae bacterium
ACCTGATTTGGATAATGCCAACGTAGGGATATACTGATCGCAGAGCCGATTTTATCGGGAACGGATTTTTCAGCAGATATGTCTATGTTGCATATCTGCTTTTTTATTTTGGAGGCCTGTATGCTGGGAAAATATATTGAGAATGTCAGAATAAATGTGCCGCTGGTTCATAACATTACAAATTACGTTACAGTCAATGATGTAGCAAATGTTCTGCTCGCCTGCGGCGGCAGCCCGATCATGTCGGATGAACCGGATGATGTTGAGGATATCACAAGCATCTGCGGCGGTCTGAATATAAATATAGGAACACTGAACAAGAGCAGCATCGAGGGAATGTATCGTGCGGGCAAAAAGGCAAATGAGCTCGGACATATTGTTTTGCTTGATCCTGTAGGAGCCGGAGCTTCCGCGCTTCGCACGAATACCGCAGTAGGTTTGATGGAAACTGTCAAATTTGATGTCATTCGAGGAAATATCTCTGAGATCAAGACCCTTGCGCACGGCAGCGGAACGACCAAGGGAGTTGACGCGGATGTGGCGGATGCCGTTACGGAAGAGGAACTTGACAGCGCAGTGGCATTTGCTGAAAATCTGGCGAAAGAGACCGGATCGATCATTGCCGTTACCGGAGCCATTGATCTTGTGGCGGATTCTGAGCGGTGTTTTGTGATCCGGAACGGCAGACCGGAAATGGGAAAAATCACCGGAACGGGATGTCAGCTTTCAGGCATGATGACTGCTTTTTTGGTCGCAAATCCGAAGGAAAAGCTTGAAGCCGCGGCCGCTTCTGTATGCGTTATGGGACTTGCCGGGGAGATCGGCTGGAGCAGAATGCAGGAAGGCGATGGGAATTCGACCTACAGAAATCGAATTATAGACGCTATCTATAACATGGACGCTGAGACGCTCGATAAGGGGGAGAAATTCGAGATCAGATGAAGGGAGGCTGCAGGATGAATGCTGAAATGAGAAGAGAACTGGCAGATAAGCTGCTTCTTTATGCGGTCACGGACCGGCACTGGCTGGGGGACAGAACACTCTATGATGTTGTGAGGGAGAGTCTTGACGGCGGAGTGACTTTCCTTCAGCTTCGTGAGAAGAATCTCGACGATGAGAGCTTTTTTGAGGAAGCAGTGAAACTTCAGGAGATGGCCAGAGACTATGGAGTGCCGTTCGTTGTCAATGATAACGTGGATATTGCGGTCAGAATGAATGCTGACGGGGTGCATGTCGGTCAGAGCGACATGGAAGCCGGCAATGTGCGCGCACTGATCGGACCGGATAAAATTCTCGGTGTATCTGCTCAGACGGTCGAGCAGGCGGTCCTGGCTGAAGAACGCGGAGCCGATTATCTGGGGGTTGGAGCTGTTTTTCCGACCGGATCAAAAGATGATGCGGAAGATGTCTCCTTTGAGACATTGAAGGCCATATGTGAAGCTGTTTCAATTCCTGTTGTGGCTATCGGTGGAATTACCGCAGAAAATACACCGAAACTGGCAGGAAGCGGGATCTGCGGGATAGCTGTCATAAGCGCAATTTACGCAAAGGAAGATATTCTGGAAGCTGCATCGCAGCTCAAAAAGGTCACGCTGGAAACAGTTCACAGTGCTGATCAGCAATAAGAGAACAGAACTTGCTGCTTCGGACGAGGACAGAATATGAAATTCGGAAAAGATATTAAGGGTGTGATCTTCGATATAGACGGAGTTCTGCTTGATTCAATGGAAATATGGACGGATCTCGGAGAGAGATATCTGCACAGAAGGGGAAAAATCCCGGAAGCGGGGCTTGCGGATATTCTTTTTTCCATGAGCATGGAACAGGGGGCTGAGTATCTGAAAAACAGATATCTGCCCGGACAGACATGTGCGGATATTATGGAAGGACTTCAGGATATGCTTCGTACCTTTTATTACGATGAAGTGAAGGCAAAACCGGGCGCCGGAGATCTTCTTAAAAAACTGCAGGACGCTGAAGTAAGGATAACAGCGGCGACATCCAGCCCGCGCGGACATGTGGAGAAAGCTCTGGCAAGGAACGGACTTATCTTATATATTGAAAGGATTTTTACATGCTCCGAAATCGGAGCGAGCAAGCATTCTCCCGATATTTATAATGCCTGCGCTGACTTCATGGGGCTTTGCCGGAGCGAGATCTGTGTGTTCGAGGATTCCCTCTATGCCCTGAAAACAGCAGCGGAATCAGGATATCATACAGTCGGAATATATGATGCAAAGGGGGAGACTGACCAGAAGGGACTTCAGGAGACAGCAGAGATTTATATCAGGGACGGAATGGACTATCTCAGCCTGTTATAAATCCGCAGAGTAAGTTTCACACGCCTGCGTACAGAGTAAGTTTCATACGCCTGCGTGTGGAAGGAAAGCTGTTCTTCTTCAAGATCAGCGGCAGACCGGGGGCACCACTCTCTGCCGCTTAATAAAAGTGAATGCTTAAGAGAAAGAGAGGAGATTAAGAATGAAAAAAGCATTGACGATCGCAGGATCCGATTCCTGCGGAGGCGCCGGCATTCAGGCAGACATCAAAACGATGACGATGAATGGGGTATACGCGATGAGTGCTGTGACAGCGCTCACTGCTCAGAATACCACCGGCGTGACAGGTATAATGGAGGTATCACCGGAATTTCTCGGGAAACAGATCGACGCGGTCTTTGATGATATCTTTCCGGATGCGGTGAAGATAGGAATGGTCTCATCGTCCGCACTCATTGAAGTGATCGCGGATCGGCTGGAGCACTACGGAGCAAAGAATATTGTGGTGGATCCTGTCATGGTCGCGACGAGCGGAGCGCGTCTTATAGAGGATGCGGCCGTGGAGACCCTGAAGAACAGGCTTCTTCCGCTGGCCACTGTTATTACGCCGAATATCCCTGAAGCAGAGATCCTCTCTGAAATGACCATTCAGAATGAGTCTGATATGGAGAAAGCCGCCAGGATCTTATGTGAGCGTTTTGGCTGTGCTGCCCTTGTAAAAGGCGGCCACAGTATAAACGATGCCAACGATGTCCTCTGCCTGGACAAGGCCGGGAAGCCTGTATGGATCAGAGGCAATCGAATCAATAATCCGAATACTCATGGGACTGGCTGCACACTCTCAAGTGCGATTGCGTCAAATCTTGCAAAAGGCTGCGGTCTGGAAGAATCTGTGGAACGTGCGAAAGCATATCTGTCGGGGGCTCTGTCAGCTATGCTTGACCTCGGAAAAGGATCGGGACCGCTTGCACACAACTATATAATCATGGAGGAGATTTGATATGAGTATGGATGTAAAGCAGAAATTTGACGGGTATGCGGAACAGTATGATGAATGGTTCATGAAAAACGATAAGCTCTTTACCAGTGAACTCAGGCTCTTCCTGAAGGTGCTGGGTGATATCACAGGGAAAAGACTTCTGTCTGTGGGATGCGGGAGCGGCCTGTTCGAGAGCTATATCGACTGTACGAATGTCGAGGGCATTGAGCCTTCCGCAGATATGGGCAGTATTGCTGAAAAACGCGGAGTGAACATTATTAAATACGGTGTGATCGAGGACGTGGATCTTCCGGAGAAGACGTATGATATTATCTATTTCAACGGAAGTTCCAGCTATATGGAGGAATTGGAGCCGGTATATGAAAAGAGCCTTCGCGCCCTTGCAGACGGTGGCAAGCTTATCCTGCTTGATGTACCCAAGGAGAGTGCATTCGGCTTTATGTACCTTTTGGGCAAGAGCCTCGGTACTTATGATCACGAATATCTTGAAGGCACGATGCCGGATCTTCCCTATCCTCTGGCACTGGCATCTTCCGGTGTATGGCATTCCACGGAGGAGAAAATAGAGGTACTTAAGAATCTTGGCATCAAAGAGTTTGAATTTTATCAGACGCTGATCAAAAATCCGCTCTACACAAACGAGGAACCAGAAGATGTTTCAGAGGGGTATAAGAGCGGAGGATATGTTGCGATCGTTGCAAAGAAGTAAAGGGGAGACCTTATGAAGTTTTCAGATATACTTTATGAGCATGCAGAGGATCTCTGGGAAGAAGCTGCACGGAAGCCGTTTGTCGTGCAGATGGCAGAAGGCACTTTGAGCCCTGATCGATTTCGGTTTTATATGCTGCAGGATTATCTGTATCTTCAGGATTATATCGATACTTTGAAATCAATTCAGATATATACAGATGAGCCCTCTCTGAGGGCTTTTCTTGACAGGATCATTGAAGGGACAGAGCAGGAGACTTACCTTGTTCATGTTCCCAACATGAGAAAAATCGGTGTGTCTGATGAGGATATTCGGAACGCGGAAAGGACCGGGGTGATTACAGAGTACATAGAGTATATGCGTAAACAGCTTCGGGATTCCGGGCTTCTGGCCGGTCTGACAGCTCTTCTTCAATGCTCCTGGATCTATGCTTATATTGGAATGAAAGTGACGGATGAGTATTCTGAGCAATTGATAAATTCTCCCTACAGAAGTTGGTTCATTGCCTATACCAGTCCGGAATACATCGATACGAACCGGATGTGGATCGATGTTCTGGACCGGGAGACAGCAGGAATCGGACGGGAAGAAAAAGATGAACTGTGCCGGATCTTCAGACAGTGTGCAATATATGAAAACCAGTTTTGGGATACATTACACAGTAATAATCATTTACGGGGAGACAAATAAATGACAAATTATGAGCGAATGGTGAAAGGGCTCATCTATGATCCTGCCGATGAGGAAATCATGCGGGAACAGAGCATTTATCAGAGAAAAGTATGGGAATTCAACCG
>DMAZ01000229.1:0-1284 GCA_003446335.1 Lachnospiraceae bacterium
GGGACGAAGCCGCTCAATTGCATAATCAGTGATATGATAAGGCTGCCGAAAGTCGATTACGGATTGGATAAGAATCATTATTATAAGTACAAAGTTGGAATTTTGAGTTATTACGTCATAAGTAAAAGAAGAACCGGATAAAGAAAGGACATCAGCATGAGCGATTACATAGTCAGAGCGACCGCAGCAGATAATTACATAAGGGCCTTCGCCTGCACGACCAGAGGCGTGACCGAGTATGCCCGGAAAGCGCACGGCCTGAGCCCTGTCGCTTCTGCGGCACTTGGCCGCACGATGGCAGCGGGCCTTATGATGGGCGTCATGATGAAGAACGACAGGGATCTCCTGACTATTCAGTTCAAGGGAGACGGACCGCTGGGTGGAATCACCGTCACGGCCGGCTCCAACGGAACGGTCAAGGGATATGTTGTCAACCCGGAAGTCGTCCTGCCTCCGAATATGTTCGGCCATTTTGATGTCGGCGGGGCGGTCGGAAAAGGAAGTCTGATCGTCATCAGAGATACGGGACTCAAGGAGCCGTACGTCGGTCAGGTAGATATTCAGACCGGTGAGATCGCGGAGGATCTGGCTTATTACTTTTATCTGAGCGAGCAGGTCCCGTCCATCGTTGCGCTCGGCGTGCTCATGAATAAGGATAATACTGTCCGTGAATCCGGCGGATACATCATTCAGCTGATGCCGGACTGCCCGGAGGAAGTGATCTCAAAGCTCGAGGATAAGATGAACTTCATCCCGGCTGTCACGGAACTGTTAAGAGACGGTAAGAGTCCGGAGCAGATCCTGGAGATGGTCCTTGGGGAGATGGGCCTGGAGTTCTTTGAAAGAATGCCGGCAAAATTCGAATGCAACTGCAGCCGGGAAAGAGTCGAGAAGGCTCTGATCGCTCTGGGGCGCCAGGAGCTTTCTAATATCATTGCGGACGGAAAACCGGAGACATTGAACTGCAGTTTCTGCAATACGGATTATACTTTCTCGGTCGATGAGATGAAGGAAATCCTTAAAAAGTGTGATCACTGAAAATGCCAAAAGATAAAGGCGGTACTCGCAGGAGTATCGCCTTTTTTTGGTGTACGGTACTTGTTTAAAATTTGGTGAAAGATTTAGCCCTCTCCCAAAGCTCCCCGTATAACTAGTTGTGAAACAAAAAGGAAAACAACAAAATCAGAATTGATACAAGGGAGAAATAAAAATGATGATCAACAGAATCGCTAAAATCGCAGCAATCACAGGACTTACAGCTCTCACAGCTATGTCTTCCATGGG
>DMAZ01000229.1:1451-2125 GCA_003446335.1 Lachnospiraceae bacterium
GCAATCATGACAATTCAGTAGTGATTCCGCATATGAATATTATTAAGACACAGGACAACGGTTCTTCAATGAACGTATTCGGAACCTACCTGGTAGTAGAATACACGAAAGACGGCATGACACTGAAAGAGAACGGATCTGTTTCCTCGAACACAGGCCGCTTCACTCTTATAAAGAACGCTGACGGCACATACACAGTAGACTCTTTCGCAGAGATCCCGGATAATGCTTCCAAGGCTGATTTCGCGGATATCTTCGGAACAGACCTTGCCGATGAGGCATTTGCAGTCTACAGCAACGGCGGCGGATCTGAACTGTGGAACACAATCGTATCAGAAGACGCTGCATACTACTCATATGACAATAACCTTGGTCTTGACAAGATCGTAGAGAGCGACGAATCCGTACTGGATCTCGCACACGTATCCTTCTCTGTAGAAGGCGCGCATACAATGTACGCTCAGGAAGATTCAAATGTCCGTTCAGCCGGCACAACGTCTGCAACAGCATTTGACGGAATCGAAAAAGGCCAGGAAATCAAAGTAACAGGTATTGCAAACGGCTGGGGCCGTGTCACCATGAATGACCGCACAGGCTACATCTCCGCATCCCTCCTCGGCGACACAAAGCCGGCTAAGGAAGAGAAGAAGGAAGAGAAGAAAGCTGAGAAGAAG
>DMAZ01000229.1:2202-2563 GCA_003446335.1 Lachnospiraceae bacterium
AACAAGCTACATCTGCGGTAAGATCGAAGACTGCTCCGGCAATACAGTAACAGTAAACGGCATCACAGCAACCATCACACCGAGCACAGGATACTCAGGCGGTACTCTGGAAGTCGGCAAACAGGCAAAGCTTGACTACAAGAATGTAGACGGCGAGATCATCGCAACAAACCTCTATGTATGGGAAGAGGAGCCGGCAGACGGTGTCTACATCGCATCCGACGGAAGAGTCGTTGACTTACGTGATCCCAGTGAAACAGTAGAAGCTCAGGACCAGGAAGAGCGCCTTGGTGGTATAGAGAGCGAGCCGGTAATGTCCTCCGACGGAAGAGCGATCGACACAGGCGATCACTACGGCATG
>DMAZ01000268.1:0-7490 GCA_003446335.1 Lachnospiraceae bacterium
ATATCGATCGGTCGTTTTCCGGTGATATCCTGCCCATCCAGTTTGATAACGCCCTCATTGGGCTTGTATTCTCCGGTCAGAAGGTTGAATACCGTCGTCTTTCCCGCACCGTTCGGACCGATCAGGCCGTAAAGCTCGCCCTTTTCAATTCTGAGTTTAAAATCATCGACAGCCCGAAGACCACCGAACTGAATACCAAGATTATTGATCTCGAGGAGTGCCATCCTTATCTGCCCTCCTTTTCTCTGAACTTCTTAAGAAATGGTATCTTACTGTATATATTTTTATCAAGCCATCCCTTCACTGACGGGCTCCAGTTGATCAGCATGATGACGATCAGAACGATTGAGTAGATCAACATACGATAGTTCGCCATAAAACGCAGTACTTCCGGTATAAGCGTCAGAACAACAGCCGCTATGATGGATCCTCTTGTACTTCCGATACCGCCGAGAACAACAAATACCAGGAACATGATCGACATGTTGTAACCGAATCTGGCCGGTGTCGCGATGAGCGTCGCAAGATTATGAGCATACAAAGCCCCTGCGAATCCTGCTATAACAGCTGAAATCGTGAACGCGATCAGTTTATATTTTGTAACATTGATGCCCACAGACTCAGCGGCGATCGCATTATCACGTACAGACATGATCGCGCGTCCGTCTCTTGAATGGATCAGGTTCAGCACAACGATCAGAGAGATCATGAGAACAATAAAGGCGATCGTAAACGTTGCATCCTTGGGTGTTCCCGTAATACCCTGCGGACCGTTGATGATAATTTCACCGGTGGCAAGGTCCATACCGAGATCATTGGCACTCGTGATGGAAAAATGAAATCCGTCTGCATCTCTGCCTATATACAGAACATTAATAATATTCTTGATAATTTCACCGAAGGCAAGCGTTACGATAGCCAGATAATCGCCGCGAAGGCGAAGGACCGGTATACCGATCAGGAAACCGAAAATACCTGCGACAATGCCGCCGATGATAATGGCAACAATAAACCTTAATAAATCAGGCATGGATCCCACCGTTACCTTGGAGAAGAACGCGCTCGCAAAGGCTCCGACACACATAAAGCCCGCATGGCCGATCGACAGCTCGCCAAGGATGCCGACGACCAGATTCAGGGATATCGCCATGATCGAATACACACACAGAGGGACCAGAAGGCCCTTCATCTGACTGTTCAACATACCGGTCCCCGACAGGATCAGAACAATTAAGAAGGCTGCAAGAAGCCCCCCATATGTTATGAAATCGTCTCTGGAGGTCGCATCCATTGCTGCAAATTTCACTTTCAATTCACACACCCCCCTTAAACCTTTTCCTGAATAACTTTACCGAAAAGACCGGTAGGTTTCACAAGAAGAACAATAATCAGCACAGAAAAAACAATTGCGTCCGAGAGCTGTGACGAGATGTAAGCCCGGCTCAGAATCTCGATCACACCAAGAACAAGTCCGCCGATCATAGCACCCGGGATAGAACCGATACCGCCGAAGACTGCAGCGACAAAAGCTTTGATACCCGGCATTGCGCCGGTCGTCGGACTCAGGGTCGGATAGGCGGAACACAGAAGAACTCCGGCAATCGCTGCCATAGCGGACCCGATCGCAAATGTAAGTGTGATCGTACCGTTCACGGAAATGCCCATAAGCGAAGCGGCGTCACGATCCTGAGAACAGGCGAGCATGGCCTGACCCGGTTTTGTCTTATTGATGAACGTCTGCAGGGCTGTCACCAGGACAATGCTGACAACAATACTGACGATCGTCGTTCCGGGTATAAGAAAAGGACCTATTTTTACTGACTGGAACGGAACGACCGAAGTAAACATCTTCGGATCAGAACCGAAAATCAGAAGTGCGGAATTCTGAAGAAAATAGCTGACACCGATTGCAGTGATCAGAACAGCGAGAGGCGATCCTGCCTTGCGAAGAGGCTTATATGCTATTTTTTCGATACATATACCAAGGACCGTACAGATGACAATTGCTCCGATAATACCGATTGGTGTGGGGAGTCCCCTGGTGCTGATAATCGTGTAAGCCATGAATGCTCCGATCATAATAACATCGCCATGAGCAAAGTTAAGCATCTTTGCGATACCATAGACCATGGTGTAGCCGATCGCTATGATAGCATAGATGCTGCCCAGGCTGAGGCCATTGATCAGATGTGTAAAGAAACTAACCATTTTGAAACCCTCTCATCCTGTTTGATAGTGAACAATAATGAGTTATTATAGCATTTTATTAAATTTCCGTAAAGAACAAGTGAAAAGGCCGTACACGTCTGCGACCCGCAGATCGTGTACGGCCAAATATTAGCTTTGTAAAGTGTTTTCCGTACAGCCGGAAAACACTCATCTTTTAATTATCAGTCCTCGATGGAAACATACTTGCCATCCTGGATCACGACGGCCTTCGGCTCTTTATCCGGCTCACCGCTTGCGGACCAGGTGATCGTTCCTGTAAGACCTTCTACCTCGACCTCTGTAATAGCTGTCTTAAGAGCTTCGCAGAGATCGGATGTGCTCATATCCGGTGTAAGGTCTGCCTTCTCGATTGCAGCCTTGACAGCATAGAAAGCATCATACTCATCAGCACCGAACTGGTTCGGTGTTCTGCCGTAGGCTTCCTCGAACTTCTTAACAAAGTTGACCGTGAGATCATCCGTCGCATCCGCTGCGAACGGTGTGAGGAGCATAAGACCTTCTGCAAGAGATGTATCAAAATTCTCCATGCTGAGAATACCGTCCATACCGTCGCATCCGAAGAATGTCGGGGCATAACCGATATTGTTGCACTGTGTAAGGATCGTCGCCGCATTGCTGTAATAAATCGGAAGGAATACGAAATCAGCGCCGGCATCCTTCATCTTCTGAAGCTGTGCGGAGAAGTCTGTAGCTGTATCCTGTGTGAATGCTTCCGTAGCAACAATATTCAGGCCAAGCTCTTTCGCTTTTGCTTCAAAGTTCGTCTCAATACCTGAAGAATAGATATCTGAGCTGTCATAGATAGCAGCGATCTTCTTGTCTGCGAAATGAGATGCGATATATTCTGCTGACTTTGTTCCCTGCTGAGGATCGTTAAAGCATACGGCAAACGCATTGTCATTTGCGATACAATCCTTGGAGGATCCGGACGGCGTGAGCTGGAACATATTATCCTCGAGCGTAACGGCGCCGACAGCGGTGCAGGGACCGGAAGTGACTGTTCCGAGAAGGATCTGCATGCCCTTATCCTTCAGAGAATTATAGGCGTTAACAGCCTTTTCCGGATCATGCTCATCATCGGCAGTAACATATTCGATCTGATAGCCGTTGATGCCGCCCGCGGCATTGATCTCATCAACTGCGATCTGGCCGGCATCTGCGACGTCCTGTCCGTAAACAGCGACCGGGCCCGTTACCGGTCCGATTTCGCCGATGACCCACTTAAGCTCGCCGCTGTCGGAAGATGCGCTGCCCGATGAGCTGCCGGAACCTGAACCGCATCCCGCGAGAAGACCTGCTGCCATAACACCTGCCAGTGCAAGGCCCATATATTTCTTCATCTTTGTCATTTTTGTTTCCTCCTTCATAAATCGGGACCTGTCAATTATGATCTGTCCCGTAATTAAAATTCATCACAATACTACACCAAAGTGCTGCAGTATGTCAATTAAAGAAGTGCCGGCTGCCCGCAAAGATCAGATCCTGTCAACCCTTGACCGTCTTCTGCGGCTCCACATAGCTTATAAATACATTGCCGCCCGCTTCGAACGCAGCGGTGCTGTCATTAATTCCCATGTAGTAGTGGGATCCGTCGGCAAAGTTATACAGCAGCGTGTTATACCGGTCATATCCGACAATGACTGTCGTCTGACCGTCCGGAAGACGCGCAACAACTGCCCGTCCGTTCGAGACTTCATAGAGGACCTGATCAAGTGTGCACCCACTGAGATTCATAATGAATGCCTGATCCCCGACCTCTTTCTGCAGTTCATCCGCCACTAAAGAACCACAGAAGATACCCTGCGGTATATCTTCATTGTAGAGTTCATTCTCGACTTCCTTGTTTCCGCGCTCGTATACATACTGACCCTGGTAATTCAGCACGACGCCGACCATTTCATCCGCGTCCCGTACGGCTCTGCCCGGATCCGTCAGGATCTTCTGGAGTTTTCCGTAGGCATAAATATAGTAAAGCGGGTAAGGATCCTCCGGATCGATCCCAAGTTCTATATCCGATTCATTGACAGAAGGACGAAGAACAAAATTGGTCACGACCGGATTTATATTTCTCTGCTGATCCAGCATTTCAATGGTAAGGACCTGTCCCTGTCTTCCGGTCACAGTCACATCCACATCAATGGAAGATGACGCGATCTGTCTCGTGTTCATGATGTTGTCAGTGGATGCCATGGTATACCCGGCTTCTGTTTTCGTGACGCGCGTAAGCTCCACCAGACCTTCCGTGATCGTAATATCAGAGACCCAGCAGTTATCAGGATTATAATCCTTGACCAGAGTACCGTCGAAAGACTCTATCTTCAGCTCTTTCATTGCAAATATGACATCGCCGGCCGGCTGGACCGTAATGTCTCCGATATTGGCAAGACCGTAAATCAGGTCATCATTGATGAATCCCAGAGCTTTCAGATATTGATCTTTTCCTGCCCGGATATCATGGGATTCTCCGTTGTCAAGATCCATCACCGTAATACGGGTAGAGGTGTTCGTTTCCATTTCCTGCATCCAGGCGATCCGGCTGTTGGTCACGGAAGATACGAAACAGTCCGGGTTAATATCGGAGATCACCTCGACGACATCCCCTGTCTGAGGCTCCACGCGATAAACCGTCCTGTTCAGATAAAGATAAGCGGTACCCGCTGCATTCACATAGCAGAGCCTCTCCAGCTCCTTTTCCAGTTTACCGGCAGACATCCGATACGGAATAAAAGCCTGCTCTTCCACCGCCGTGCCTTCACCGTGATAATGGAAAATCGAGACGCCGCATCTTCCCTCATGAACTCCGCGATTCATATAGCCATAGACAATGAAATCGATGTCACCGGATTCCTGGACACGAATGATCTTGATCCCGTAATCATCGTGATCATAGCGTTCATCCGCGCCCTGAGATGTGTCGTGGAAGCTGAACACCTTCACCAGTTTCTGTGCCCGCTCATTATATTCCCACAGGGAATCATCGTTCACGAACGCAACGATCGTCGAATCCGAATTTGTTCTATATTGAATACTTCTCGATTCTACTCCCAGGAAAACACCGTTTGCCGAGATCGATCCCGGCGATCCGTCATAGATCTGTACAGCCTTCCTGTTAAAATCGAGGAGCATGATCCTGTCATTGTAATAACGCATGCGATAGAATTCTTTTACATGGTAGAATTCCGTGTCGCCGTTCCTGTCGTTCGCACTGATCAGGTAATCCGTCGTGATGGAACATGTCTCCTGATTAATATCACAGATCGTCGGTATGGCTTTTCGATAGACCTGCGGTCCCAGAGACCCCCATGTGACCTGATCAAATGTCGACTTCAGGTTGACCTCCGTGAATGAATTGTAATTCACGGTATCATCCGTCTCAAGATACGTGTTCAGCTCACCGGCACCATTCTTGTTCGTACATGTCTCATAAAAATCATAGACGAACTGTACATATTTTTCCGTGAGCAGGTCCGCTCTCTGCAGAAGCCTTGAATAGTAATAGATACTTCCCGCGGACGTCTGTATCGTGAATTTGATCGGATACTCACGATTCATAAGGATCGGTTCGGAGAGTGAAAATGTCGCCGTCCGATAATCCCCATCCTGTTTGAAGTTTCCTATTTTGGCATTTTCTATGACCGTTCCCGTATCCGGGGCCGTCACCTCGTATGTGACGGATGAGACGCTGAGATCGAAAGCCCTGTAAGAGACCGTCAATTCTCTGTCTGTCGTCATCGGAATGACTGACTCCCTCATCTGGGAAGGAATCATTTCTTCCGTATAGCCGAACATCCTGTTGACTCGATTGCCGTTAATATCTATACACATGACAGGAAGCGTCGAATCTGAAAGATCCGACGCACTCTCTGTTACCTGTGTATTCATAAATAATGAAAAAAATAATACTCCGAAAATGAATACTGCAAATAATACTGCTGACTTAAGAACTCTATTTCTCACTATACCCGTGTGCTTCCTCCAGCATCATATCTTTTACTTTCATAAGCCTGATCTGAGTACTTCTCTCATTCTCATCAAGCTTCATTGTAATGTACTTGATTCCTGCCTGGGTTTCGGGAATGGTGACATGCTCCAGCGCATTTACACGTCTGCGGGTCTTCTCGATCTCTGCCGCCATAAGCTGACAGGATTTCTCGACCTCTGCCAGTTTCAGCATATCCGGTAAAATATCCGCAAGAGACTTTACAGCTCCATCAAGATCACTGGATGTAAATGCAAAACCGTAAGAGTAGATGTCATTCGGATCAGACGTCCTGGTATCGTAGTCAAATACCGGGATGTTAACACTCATGACATTCTTCGTCCCTTCCTTAAGGGCGACTTCCTGCTTCGGGGCCATGAGCGCCTCTCGAAGCGCCTCCTGAGACATGCCGGCTTTCGCAATAACAAAGTTAACGTTGGCCTGTCTGATTCCCTCTTCCACCTTTTGCCGGAGTGCCATGTTTTCGCGGACAAGATCCAGGAACTCACGCATAAGTTCATCGCGCTTATCCTTCAGCAGTCTGTGGCCCTTAACAGCCGTGACCAGCTTTGACTTGAGCCGGGTCAGCTCCATTCGGGTCGGATTTACCTGTTTGGATGCCAATCGTCCTCACTCCTTCCTGTATAGCTGTCAAATGATACCTGTAGCACATGCATCATTTGACAGCGCATAATCATATTAAAGATCATCAATAGTATTTGTCAAGCATCTTATCATTAATACGTTTCAGCTCAGACCTCGGCAGCATGCGAAGCAATTCCCATCCGATATTGAGTGTTTCCTCAATGGTACGGTCTGTGAAATAGCCCTGGGAGATGTATTTCTCCTCGAATGCGTCCGAGAACTTCGCATACAGAAGGTCTGTATCGGAAAGAGCGGCTTCACCGAGGATGACCATGAGTTCCTTGGCATCCTTGCCGCGGGAATAGGCTGCGAACAGCTGGTTCATTGTAGAAGCGTGGTCTTCACGTGTCTTGCCGACACCGATACCCTTGTCCTTCAGACGGGAAAGAGACGGAAGAACATTGATCGGCGGTGTGATTCCCTTTCTGTAGAGCTCACGGCTCAGAATGATCTGTCCTTCTGTGATATAACCTGTCAGGTCAGGAATCGGATGTGTGATATCATCTTCAGGCATGGAGAGGATCGGGATCATCGTGATGGATCCCTTCTTGCCTCTCTGGCGTCCTGCTCTTTCATACATCTGAGCAAGGTCAGTATACATATATCCCGGGTAGCCGCGGCGTCCCGGAACTTCCTT
>DMAZ01000268.1:7556-16847 GCA_003446335.1 Lachnospiraceae bacterium
CGGGCAGCCGAGACCTCACGAAGAGCATCCGCATAGTTCGTGATATCCGTAAGGATGACAAGAACGTGCATGTCTTTTTCAAATGCAAGATATTCCGCTGCCGTCAAAGCCATACGCGGTGTGGAGATTCGCTCGACAGCCGGGTCATTGGCCAGATTGATGAACAGGACCGTACGGTCGATCGCTCCGGTCTCACGGAAAGACTGAATAAAGAAGTTCGCCTCCTCAAATGTGATACCCATGGCGGCAAATACTACCGCGAAAGGTTCGTCTGTTCCGACGACCTTTGCCTGACGGGCGATCTGAGCTCCGAGATTGGCATGCGGAAGACCGGATGCCGAGAAGATCGGAAGCTTCTGTCCGCGGACAAGTGTATTCAGACCGTCGATAGCGGAAATTCCTGTCTGAATGAACTCGGACGGATACTCACGGGCTGCCGGATTCATCGGAAGGCCGTTGATATCACGTCTCTCGTCCGGAAGAATTTCCGGACCGTCATCAATGGTACGTCCCAGACCGTCGAAAACTCGTCCGAGCATATCTTCGGAAACACCGAGTTCCATGGAGCGGCCAAGGAAGCGGACCTTACTGTTACTGAGGTTGATACCCGTTGAAGCCTCGAACAGCTGGACCAGGGCATCGGAACCGTTGATCTCGAGGACTTTGCATCGACGTGTTTCGCCGTTTGCAAGCTCGATCTCACCAAGCTCATCATATTTTACGTTTTCAACGCTCTTTACAAGCATCAGAGGTCCGGCGACCTCCTGTATCGTGCGATATTCCTTCGGCATATTAGTCCTCCTTTCCGATCACGCCGGAGATTTCAGAAAGCAGCTCTCTGCCGATTTTTTCATATTCTTCCTGAATATTCTCTTCTCTTGTGTATTTATAACGACCGATTCGTTCACGGACCTGCATCTTGACAAGGTTGTTGATCGTTGCACCCTTCTCAAGAGCTTTTACACCTTCTGCATAGAATGCATAGACCAGTCTCATCATGTTGTACTGTTTCTGCAGTGATGTGTATGTATCGATCTCATCGAAAGAGTTCTGGTGAAGGAAGTCCTCACGGATAGAACGTGCCGCTTCCATCTTCAGGCGATCCTGCGGAGAGAGAGCATCCATACCTACCATCTTAACGATCTCATTGAGAGAATCCTCGTCCTGGAGCAGCGTCATAAGTTTCTGGCGGGTAGACATCCAGTCCGGCCCTACATTCTCATCGAACCATGGACCCATACTGTCAAGGTACAGACTGTAGGAGGTCAGCCAGTTGATGGCCGGGAAGTGTCTCTGATGCGCCAGATCCGCATCCAGACCCCAGAATACCTTGACAATACGAAGAGTAGCCTGAGATACCGGTTCGGAAATGTCACCGCCGGGCGGTGAAACGGCGCCGATTGCTGACAGCTGGCCCTCACGGCCTTCCTTGCCGAGGGAGATAACATGTCCCGCACGCTCATAGAACTGTGCAAGACGGGATGCGAGGTATGCCGGGTAACCTTCCTCACCTGGCATTTCCTCAAGACGGCCGGACATCTCACGGAGCGCCTCGGCCCAGCGTGATGTGGAGTCAGCCATAAGTGCTACGGAATAACCCATATCACGGAAATACTCTGCCATCGTGATACCTGTGTAGATGGAAGCCTCACGGGCAGCGACCGGCATATCGGATGTATTCGCAATAAGGACGGTCCTCTTCATCAGGGATTCGCCTGTACGCGGATCGACCAGTTCCGGGAACTCGTTCAGAACGTCCGTCATTTCGTTTCCGCGCTCACCGCAGCCGATATAGACGACGATATCTGCTTCCGCCCACTTAGCGAGCTGATGCTGTGTGACCGTCTTTCCGGAACCGAACGGACCCGGGATGGCAGCTACACCGCCTTTAGCAATCGGGAAGAACGCGTCGACAACGCGCTGTCCTGTGATAAGCGGTTTGACCGGCGGTAGTTTCTCCTTGTAGGGACGTCCGCGGCGGACCGGCCACTTCTGCATCATGGTGAGCTCTTTGTCGCCATCTTCCGTCTCAACAACATAGACAACTTCGTCGACCGTGAACTTGCCTGCTTTTATTGATTTGATTTTTCCTTTGATGCCGTAGGGCACCATGATTTTCTGTGTGACGACCGGAGTTTCCTGAACGGTACCGACGATATCGCCATTCTCGACCTCATCCCCGACCTTCACGACCGGTACGAACTCCCACTTAATGTTCCTGTCCAGCGCATCGACTTCAACACCTCTGGACAGGTTGTTTGTTCCGGTCTTCTCCATAATTCCGTTAAGCGGACGCTGGATACCGTCATAGATCGATCCTATAAGGCCCGGTCCAAGTTCTACGGAAAGCGGAGCGTTGGTGGACTCTACCGGTTCTCCCGGTCCAAGTCCGGATGTCTCCTCGTAGACCTGTACGGACGCCTGATCTCCGTGCATCTCGATGATCTCACCGATCAGACGCTGCTTGCTTACACGGACGACGTCGAACATATTTGCATCACGCATGCCTTCCGCGATGACCAGCGGTCCGGCTACTTTTAAAATCGTGCCTGTGCTCAATTTGTTTCTCCTCTCTTCGTGACAGATTCCGGAAATCCGTCACCGATGTTTCTAGCTATTTTTATTCTTTACATATCTCCGAATAAAATATCGGATCCGACAGCTTTTTCTACTGATCCCTTAACACCGGTGATACCTTCACCCGTATTTCCGGAAACACCGGGGATCAGAATGATGGCCGGCGAGATTCTGTCATCATATTTTGCTCTTTCTTTTTTGAGCATCTCACCGAGCTGTTCCGTCATGTAGATGACGCCGTACTCGCCTTCGGCAAGCTTTTTCAGGAGTTCTGCTCCCTCAACGGCATCCGTCACGCGGAACGTATCCAATCCCAATGCGCCAAAACCGTAGACGCTGTCATAATCACCCATGACCGCTATTTTAGACATACATTTCCCTCGTTCTTTCCCGGATCTCATCCTCCGCAAGGTTATTCTCCTTGCCGGAAAGTATGATCCGCGCCGTCTTGATTTCATTCTGTCTTGCAAGAACGTAGGCTACAAGTGGTCCGACTGAGCAGACTTCGTATTTCTGCGGCTTGACCGCACGGATCTGCATGTTATCACACCATCTCTCAAATGCCGACGGGCTCTTTTCAAGGGCCTCCACTGCCTCGGCAAATCCGTTCGACGAGAGGAAATCCATCAGTGCGTCTTCACCCGTAAAAGCTGCCTGGGCAAGCTGACGGACATCGAACGCTCTGCACGGTGCGAGGGCACGGTGCAGGAAATCAAGGGATTTTTTCGTTCTGGCCGACCGGACAGCTATTTTGATATTTGTGACCGCGACCTGTGACTCAGCATAGTCCTTTATGACTTTCGCCCTGGATTTCTTTCCGGCTTCCTCGATCGCGTCGAGGCAGGCCCTGTCGACGATAATGTCGGCAAGCTGACCGTCACGGCTGTGAAGCATCGCCTCATATGCTTCCTGTGCCGCTGCACGCATATGTTCCGGTAATGCAGAGTAATCTTTATCGCGTATGATACGCATCATCTCATCACGGCCGTACCTGGCGTCCTCATAAAAAACACCGTGATGATGGCCTGAGAGACAGCTCTCCTTTACTGCAGCTTTCAGATTGTGATAGATCTGCGGGAGAGAAAGAACGTCAAAGACCGAGAAATCCACGCGAAGTTCGCGCATTGTGTCCCAGGTCTTCTTCTCCTCTATCTCGAGAATCTCCTCCGCATCATCCTTGCCGGAAGCGTCCCCCCATCCTTTATCTTTCAGATAAGTAAGAGCGGATTTCATATCTTTAGACGCTACCATGGCATTCACATCACTGTCACTCAGGAGATGTGTCTCAAGGACTCGTATTCTTGCTACCGCATAGGTATAATCCCAATCTGATGCCATTTAATACTCCTTAAGAGAACAGGACCTTACAGATCGTGTCCTGAATCTGATCTCTGTTAGCTGCAAATATGGAACGAAGTGAGCAGTTCTCCTCAATACCGCCGTAGGAGAGAACAAATCCGCTGTCGATATTGGCCGCTTTTTCAGCAAATTTCAGCTCACCGCCCTTGTCCTCGGCGATTTTGCTGACTGCTTTTTTAAAGGAATCCGGCACTCTGGCAAGATCCGCTGCCGGAAGCGCGATGGTTCCCTTCTCCGCCCGAACTGTCTTCGCAAGGATCTTCTGCATCATCTCAAAATAGGATGCAGCATCCTGATTTATTAACTGGTTATAGGCCTTATCAATGACACTGTCAATGATCTCCTGCTTCGCTGAAAGAAGTGCCTTTTTTCTGGTGCTCTCTGCAGATGATTTGACACGTGCAGCATACAGTTTTGTCTGCTGCTCCGATCTTGCACCTGCAGCTTTGGCAATAGACTCCGCCTTCAGATCGGCTTTGCCGAGGATCTCTTTCGCCTGATCCTCCGCCGCCGCAAGAACCTTGTCAACTTCTCCCTGAGCTACCTGCAGGATACGGCCGGTAATATTATCTATGCCCGCCATATGACTTCTCCTTCTTCTCTTATCATTATTCTTCGCTGTATCTGGTCACTTGGAATCATACCGGGATATTGGAAACAGCAAGGATGGAGATAAGAAGCGCAAGGATCGCATATGTCTCGACCATGGCCGGGAAAAGCATAGCTTTACCGAACTGATCCGGTCTCTTTGCCACGATGCCGATGGACGCTGCGGAGCACTCACCCTGAGACTTACCGGAGATGAGACCTACGATACCGATCGGAAGGCAGGCAGCAAGGATCATAAGTCCTGTCGGAAGAGATACGGTGATATCGCCGCCGCCGAGAAGGCCGATCTTGGAAAGAGTGATGAATCCGACCAGAAGTCCGTAGATACCCTGTGTACCCGGAAGAAGCTGGAGGATAAGGACCTGTGCGAACTTATTCGGATCTTCCGTTACTACACCGGCCGCCGCGCGACCCGCGATACCTACGCCGAGTGCGGAACCACAACCTGCGAAAAGAACTGCAACCGCTGCACCCAACAGACCAAAGAACATACCTAATTCACTCATTTTAAGCCTCCTCTTTTACATCAACATATTTTGATTTTACTTCGAACGGTACGAAGGGTTCTCCTCCGCCGTCATAGAACTTACCGAAAAACTCTACATACTGAAGTCGGTTCGTATGAACATATGCACCGAGAACGTTGATCGCAAAATTCAGAACCGTACCGACCAGGAAAATAATGATGAACAGAATCAGACCGATGGGACCGCCTCCGAACATGGATCCCATGGTATTGATGACCTGCGCAATAACACCAGTTGCAAGACCGAGTGCCAGAAGTCTGGAGTAGGAAAGAACATCCGAAAGCCAGCTTGTGACACCGTAGATATCATATGCACCGAGCGCGATACGTAAGCCCCAGTTCTTATTGGCCCTGCCGGACATCAGAACGATCACGATCATGCCCGCAAACGTCAGGAATTTTGCAATCGGCGCCACGATCGGCGGGAAGTTAAATTCCATCTGCGCGATATTCTGGAAAAGATCCGTCGGCAGAAGAATAAGAATAAGGCCGATCAAAAAAGCATACCATGCAATAATATCACTGACGAATCCGACGATATCCCCTTCTTTCAGATATTCATAGCCTTTGATTCCGAGTCCTGTGAACAGATGGATCAGACCAAACAGCATACACCAGATGAGAAGTCTCATCGGCTGACCGAGCGGGTTGAACCATAACGGTTTCAGGATCGGAGTCGCTCCGGTATATCCCAGGAATGTCGTTGCGAAAACATCAATTACATCTCCGAAGAAGCCGCCGAACATAATACCCCAGAACGTTGTGCTGACACCGCACCACATGAACATATTCAGCATTTTCTTCATTCCTTCACCCATTCTTGGGCATTTCTTAAGGACAACAAAGCATCCGATCGCCATCATGAGTCCGTATCCCGCATCGGAAAGCATCATTCCGAAGAAGAAAGCATAGAAGATCGACATCAGGAATGTCGGATCCACTTTTCCGTGCTTCGGAAGTCCGTAGGATGCCAGTACAGGTTCATAATTCTCGGAATACCTGTTATTGTGAAGCAGCGTAGGTTCAACTTCTTCCTCCTGCTTCTTCTCAATCTCTACGACTGCATTATATTTCGTCGAGAGAAGCTTTTCGACTCTGTCCGCAGAGTCCGCCGGAACCCATCCTTCCAGGAAGAAGGCCTGTCTGGACTGGGGAATACTGCCGAGCAAGCGGTACTTTTCCGCTCGTGTACGATAGTAATCCGATACGATTCTAAGGTTCTCTCTGGCCGGAGCCATTTTCCTGATCTCATCTTCCAGTCTGACGATTTCGGCTTTTTGTTTTTCAATATCAGCTGCGCACTTTTCTGCCTCCCTGGCCGGAACGCCTAAAATGGCCTGCGACGGTCTTGCAAATCCGCAGGCTCTCAAAGCCGCCTCGACCGCCTCGCTTTCCTCCTTCAGGCAAAGTACAAAAACATTTGTCGAATCATTCTCACTCGACAGAACGCTGACGGACAAAGCGTCCGTCTCCGGGACTTTCTCCCGAATTTGTGCATAAAGCCCCGCCTCATCACAGACCCCTGAAACGGTGCCGATGAATGCTGCCGTTTTTTTCGTTCCCGTAAAGGACATAGGCACATCAAGTTTCATCCAGGGCTGAAGAGACTCGATCTGATTCTCATCTCTTTGTATATTTCCCTTGCACTCGGATATGGCCTTTTCGCTCCTGATGATATCATATGCTTCGCCCATGATATCCGTCTGGTTCTCAATAACATTGTCGTAGGCTGATTTTTCTATCAGCTCTTTTCCGGCAAATCCAGCGAGGACCCCTTTCTTTTCCGGAACGTAACTGTCCAATATGGCTAACGCCTGGTCTGCGAGATCGGCGTTCTTCTCGAATCGAGCTCTGGTATCCGCTGTATCCATCTTCATCAGTTCAGGGTCATCCAGATTATCGGTCACGACCTGCATTACACCCAGGCTCTGAAGCGCTTCCAGTATTGCTTTTCGATTCGAGCGGTGCGCACAGATGCTGATTTTCTGCATTTCTACAACAGCCATGCAAAATTCCCGCCTTTCTTTGCTACATTATTTGTTACAGTTATCACTTTTTTAAATCAGCTCATCGATGACCGCGGCAATTGCGTCACTGACTTTTCCTGCCGTGACCGTTTTCAAAGCTTCGACCTCAATCGCCGCTGCCCTCTTCGCTTCATCAAGTACCGCCTCACCCGCAATTCTGGCTCGATCCATTTCCTCAGCAGAAGCGGCTTTACCGTCTTCCTCCGCTTTTTTTACTCTTTGTTCGGCATCAGCCTTCGCCTGCATGATAATGGTCTCAGCCTTTTTTTTCGCATCAGTGAGCATTGAATCAGCTTTAGACTCAGCCTCTTTTACTGCCTTAATGCTGTCTTCGATCAAATTTCATCACCACCTTTAAATCGTTTAAGACTGTTCTTAATATTAAAGTGACGCAGGGTTTTCTAATCATCAGTCACATATGAGCAACTTTCTCACCCCACCTATCAGATTTTACCAATTTACAGGGGACATTACAACTAAAACATATGACTAATGGACAAAACTAATGGGATATACTATTATACAAAATAGTTCTTTTTATGATATCGCCGCGCTTTTCAGTGCATATTCATATTTTTATGTTCAGGAGAATGCAATGAGAATTCTATATAAGGATAAAGATATAATGGTTGTTCATAAAGAAGCGGGACTTGCTGTCCAGAGCCGCAGCGCGACACAGAAAGATCTTGAAAGTATTCTCCTGACACTTCAAAAGCAGGAGAATCCGTCTTCAAAAGCGGAGCTTCACATTATTAACAGGCTTGACCAGCCTGTTGAAGGTCTTGTGCTGTGTGCATTGAACAGAAATGCCGCAGCTGATCTTACCCGTCAGCAAAAAAGCGGCATAATAGAGAAGAATTATCGGGCGACCGTGCAGGGCCAGATCCCTAAAAAAGAAGATACATTGACAGATTATCTGATTCGAGACGGACGCTCCAACAGGAGCAGGATCGTGCCGGAAAAGACACCGGGAGCAAAACGTGCTGTTCTTTCTTATAAAAAGCTGTCGGACCATGAACTGTTCATCGTGCTTAAGACCGGACGTCACCATCAGATCCGTGTTCAGCTTGCAGGCGCGGGGATGCCGATCCTCGGCGACAGAAAATACGGACAGTCAGATCCAGAATATCGCGGCAGGCTCATGCTCACCGCCTGCAGAATCGCCTTCAAACATCCCGGGACAGGAAAAAGAATGGAATTCACGATCGAAGATGACAGCTGACAGAAGGAAGACGGGTGCGATCAGCTCAAAAGCCGTTATCCCTTCGCACACGAAAAGGACCGCTACCACGTGTACTTTGCAATAGCGGTCCTCTAGAATTCTCCATCCAAGGGATTAATTACCTCCGATATTCAATTGTCATTTTACTGGTATCATTTTTGCGTCGGTATTCAGTTCAGAAACTATATATTAATTTTTATTTTTATTCCCAACTCGTCTTATGACTTAGAATATAATATCTTACTTTTTAAGGATTCCTCTGTTTCATCAAAATCATCTAACCACGACAACCCTGATTACTTATAACCTGATTCCTTATGGATGCCAATTACCTCTTCATAACTTTCTTTACAATCATGAAGTTTCACCGGCCGGCAGTTGTCTCAATATGCAAGCTAGCTAAGATAAACCTGATTTCCGAGTTTTATCTCCTACGAGATCTTTAAACATTTTTCATTCAATTCATGGAAATGGTCTTCTGTTGTTGGGAATTGCTATGCTCTGCCTTTATCATATTGAGGTAGTACCCGGATTGGGTCATCTAATGCGTACATCGGTAGCGCCCTCCATATGGATCTGCTCTTCTTGTGCTGCTAAAGGTAGGGAAACATCCTGGCCTTTAACGTTATTCCGATAAAAAGTACTTCTTTTATAATGCCTTTTTCGATATCTTCAAATCTGGAAGGTTTCCTTCGGTGTTGCGAAAATAAGGTTTTCCTTCGGAGAAGAATGAATTGGAAAGGTTTTCCCATCCGGCTGATCTATACGGGTTGTCCTCTCCAGCTTCGTCAGGACTTATGTTTTGTATCAGAAGATGCTTTTCATTCAGAATACTCTTTTCGGATTTCTCGTCTCCGAAAAATTCTTAAGAAGAATCAGAAATTGTTGATATGTTCTGTTCTATCTATCCTTTCTGTATGTCTGTCTGGTTTCTTGTGATGTATGTATATTAACAAATCATGTCGTAAATG
>DMAZ01000112.1:0-492 GCA_003446335.1 Lachnospiraceae bacterium
GAGGAGAAGAGATATGTTAAAACCGGATATCATAAGAGAATGTCAGGATATGAGACATCTTTCCTGGACAAGGGTCCGCAACTCCTCGGGAACGGTGGGAACTTATCTGAAAGCCTTTGGGAAGGAAGGCGGAAAAAAGATATATTATAAACTCTCAAATTATGATTCCGTACATGGAGTGATCGGACATGAGAATGTCAATGAGATAATTGCTGACAGGCTGCTGACCATTCTTGGAATTCCGCACCTTTCCTATCAGCTGATGTTTGCGCGGATTATTCCTGAGGACAAAGAGGTCAATGCATGGATATGCGCATCAGAAGATTTCAAAGAAGCAGGGGAAACCAAACTTGCTCTGGATGATTACTATGATATGATGAAGATGTCCGGAGAGTCTCCTCTTGCGTTCTGTATTCGCAATGGTTGGACAGATTACATCAGGGAGATGCTTCTCACAGATTTTCTGCTTTGCAACAGGGACCGCCATGGCGC
>DMAZ01000112.1:622-2731 GCA_003446335.1 Lachnospiraceae bacterium
CTTCTCTACAGCTGTCATACAGAGGAAGAAGTCCGTCAGTTTGATATCATGGCAGACCGTCCGGTACAGTGTTTTGTAGGATCCCGGTCTGCATTTGATAATCTTAAGATGACGGATATTCAGGGCTTTCCGGAAGTGCGTCCCTTAGAGGAGCGGGACAGAAGCATCCTTCTGCAGGGACTTGATGCAGCATGTCCGGAATATCTTTTGAACAGAATCTGGGAAATGATATGGAAACGGTGGAAATATTATGAAAGTATGCGCAATCAGAGATGAATACGAAAACAGGAACACCGTCCTCGGATATCTGTTTTATTACGAGCGAAGCAGAGACTTTTTTATTGAACTGAGGGATGACCTGGATGCAGGGGAGTTCCCGATTCTTCTCAGCCTGTTTGTGCAGAAGAGGACATATTCCATTGGACGGGAATGGAGCGCCCGCTGGGTACAGGCGAGAATTGTACCCAGAGACCGCCAGAATCTCGGTGCGATTCTGCGGGACAACGGACTCTCGGAATACGATCCGTACCGGCTGCTTATATTGGGCAATGGCCGCTGTTCCCAGGACGAGTGTGCCGTGTTTCCTGTAAGGGAAGCTGAGCTTCCGGAGTGGCTGCATCGGAGAAGACAGAAGAAAGCCGCCGGTGTTGCGTCGCTCTCAGGCAGACGCATGCTGGTGAGCTTCCGTGATGGTGCGGTTGCTCTTGCAGATCTTAAAATAAAGATGGAAGAAGACAGACGGTTTGCTCGTATCCTGCGGGAAGATGATATATTTTCTAAGGTGCAGCGTCTGCCCGGAGGACATGGAATCACCTGGGGAGAAGGAACAGACATTTCTTCGGAATGGCTCAGGGAGAACGGGATTCAGATACCATTAACCGGCACAGACCTTTATTCTGCGCTTCCGCAGCTTGTCACAGATACCGGAGAGGTATGTGAAAAGTATCTCTGCAGCAGGCAGTATGTGGAGCAGATGGCGAAAAAGGGCCGAATTACGGCGATCAAAAACAATACACGGGGCAGACAGTTTCTGCGGTATACCGTAGATGACGCCATGGAATAATTTTCTGCTGAACCCTGACCGTAGTTAGATATAAAATATAATTATAAACGCTATTCGGAATTCATAAAAACAGGGCTGCGACGTGTTTGCCGCGGCCCTGTTTCGTTAGAAAACTCTTATCTTACGCAGTTGTTGCAAGGATCGGTTTTTCCCTTACTCTTTGCTTCCGACAGAGAACCGCTTAAGACTGTTTTAGAACGTGACAGAGAGCGGCAGTTCGGAGTTGTGTGATATGATTTGCCACTGGGAGTCCAGTAATAAGTTCCGCTATAGCTTGCTGAGGAGGAACCTGAATAGGAACGCTGGGTGTATGAGGAGCCATAAGAGTAATCTGTCCCGGAAGATATTGCAGCAGATGTTCCGGAAGAAGTATTGCCTGACAGGCTTTGAATCCAGGCACCGTCAGCACCTACCAGGTATCCATCCGGGGTAATAGCATTGACCAGCAAATATCCATTCGAGTCGAAATAATAATATTTCCCGTCGATTAACTGCCAGCAGCTGAACGGATAGCTGCCATCATCATTCTGGTACCACCACCGTCCATCAGTCTCTTGTTTCCATTGTCCTGCAAACGCAGTCAATGAAAAGATAACGGCAAGAAGAATGCCTAATAGCGTTGATGTGATTTTTCTCATAATTTAACGTCCCCCTTTCATTCTTAGTAATTATAATACAGAATCATAATTTAATCCACATCATCTTAATCTGTGCTTAATCTGTGCAGACATATTGAATACCCTTGACCAGAGATGTCATTTTATCAGGCCCCCGCGTCTTGGTTGCCCCTCGCGCCGGTAACGTGATAGAATAATGAAAAAGTGTAAGAGAGGATAATCCATGGAAAACTACACCTGTGCGGACTGCGCGACCAAGAGCTGCAGCACGAGAGACGGAAGAAATCCCATGTTCTGCATGACAGAGCGGATATCTGGGGAAGAGCTGGATAAAGTGATGGAGATTTACCGGGAGGATGATCTGGTTCATAAGGCCGCCATCGCCTCGGCGGAGGTGGAGTCGGAGTTTTACTGCCGGTATACGAGAGT
>DMAZ01000139.1:0-924 GCA_003446335.1 Lachnospiraceae bacterium
GATGCCGTGCAGCATAAGGTCGCGAGCAAGATCCCGAATCCCATGTTCTTCCGCGTATTTACAGGTGAGAAGAACCTTGATCTGCTGTTTATGATCCTGGTGGCTCTCGCCCGCACAGGAGCAACAGATGAGGATGGCGGCAGCCGCCGCATGCTGCTGAATACTGTTACGAAGGAATAACTCACATAGAGAGCGAATAGCAAACGAAAAGGCCGCAGCCCTTGTATATTCAAGGGTGCGGCCTTTTGATCTTCGAACAGTATAAATGGGATCACTCTGCTGATACGCCTTCAACCATGCATATTCCCAAACCCATACCGATCACCATGCACCAGTCATTTGAGCTTGTACTGCCACCGCCTGCACCAATTATAAAGCATCCCCATGCACCGGATCCTTTTCCGCCTGCGACCTGTGCCAGTTCATCTTCCGAGAGTTCACCTTTTACTCCTCCGTTAAAGGCGCCTGCATATTCCCTGAATTCTTCATAGGTTGCGGAAAGTCCGTACTCTTTGGCGAGCGGAGTCAGCACATTGTCAAATACTGCTTTCTCATCCTTCTCGCCTTTGTATGCCTCTGATGCTTTTCTGAGTTTTTCCTGAAATTCAGTATCTGTCAGTAATAATTCTCTGAATTTGATAATATCTGCTTTTGCCATATCTGTATCCTTTCTTTAGCCTTGTTGAAGATAGTTCAGCAGGCTTATTTTTGTACTGCACTTTATGCTATCATTAGGTACAAAACAATGTGCTGGGATAGAACTCTTAATTATTGGAGGATGGTATGATAAAAATCAGTTTAGAAGTTCAGGAAATCAACTACGAGAAATGCTTTGAGAACCTGATACCGCAGCTGACAAAAGACTTTAAGTCAAGCACGGATCCGACAGAGATCGATAAACTGATCATACGGCTTGGAGATGAT
>DMAZ01000139.1:1052-2554 GCA_003446335.1 Lachnospiraceae bacterium
TAGTATGGATGGTCGAGGAAATGCAGGACACGATCGTGGACTCTGTGAACAAAGCTCTGCATGATTATCTTGGCGTGGATGCTGTCATTATCGGGACCTTATACGCGCAGGACCAGCCGGGGACCAGGATATCACTGCATGCGGGGCAGGTGAGGACAGACAGTACACAGCTCACAGATTCTCCTGCGCTGACCGGCATTATCGGGGGCATCGCAAAATTCGCTTTCATGTTCTCTGATCCCGGGGCGGTCGAGAAGGATGTGATAAATCTGCTTTCTTCCGAATATGTTAAGCCTAAGATCATTTCCACACTTTCGGACGGTCTTCATAAAGCCGGGCTGCAGGTCACTGTAAGTGATATATTGGTCAGCGAAGACACAGGAAAAGGGAAGATACCACGTATGAAGGATCCGGAAAAGGATGAAGGACTGCTTCCGGATGTAATAGAAGATAAGATCATTGATGCTCTTGTTGCCTGGCTGAAAGGAACTTTAAAATGAAGAACCTGAAAAAACTTACACTGCTGCACTCTAACGATCTTCACGGGGATTTCCTTGCAGAGAAAGTGGATGACAAACTCATCGGCGGCGTTTCGTGTCTGTCCGGCTATGTAAATAAGGTCAGGAACGAGGAGCAGAATGTCATATATTCTATCTCCGGCGACATGTTCCGCGGGTCACTGATCGACAGTGAGTTTCAGGGGCTCTCAACTATAGAGATAATGAATATGCTCGCTCCTGATGTTGTGACGATCGGAAATCATGAGGCGGATTATGGTCTTGCGCACATGCTGTTCATCGAGAAGTGCGCTTCCTTCCCGATCATCAATGCCAACATGTATATCAAGTACGTCGGCACCCGTCTGTTCAACTCCCACTTCATCAAGGAGATTGACGGGATGCGTGTGATGTTCATAGGGATACTGACAGAGGAAGTTCTTAAGAACACCAAGAGCGAAGGCGTTGTCGGCACTCTGATAGACATACAGGATGCGGCTTCAGAGATCAGCAAGATCTGCGATGCGTACCGTACGGATGACATCGACCTTACCGTTCTGCTCACGCATATCGGTATTGAAGAGGACAAGAGGCTTGCAGAGGCGCTTGATCCGGCATGCGGGATAGACATAATCATCGGAGGACACAGCCATACGCTTCTGTCTGAGCCATGCGTAGTAGCAGGAATCCCGATCGTACAGGCCGCTGTCGGCACGGATCAGATCGGTCGTTTCGATATTATGGTCGATACAGACAATAACTGCATAGATTCATATACATGGCAGTGCATCCCGATCACGGAAGAGAATTGTCCGCGCGATGAGGCTCTCGAGAAGGTCGTAAGCGGATACAAGGACTATACGGATGAGAAGTACGGACGCATCCTTACAAGATTCCCGCGCGAATACACACATCCGCAGCGCAATATGGAGACCGAACTCGGGAATCTCCTGGCAGAATGCATGCGCGATCAGATAGGTGCGGATCTTGTTATCCTCGGATCCG
>DMAZ01000207.1 GCA_003446335.1 Lachnospiraceae bacterium
TTGAAACCAGAAGTTTAATCACCGAACATGAACGCATACCGTTCCCTGATTCCCTCAAAATCTATCACACATTCATCATTGAAAATGCCGACCGGAACCGGGGTGGAGAAAGGATAGATTTCCATCTTCATATCTCCATCGGGAAGCTCTTCCGTCGGAGGCTGATAAAGTATTTTCGTGTCCGTCTCCGCATCCGGATCAACCATCCAGTATTCCCGCACACCTGCACTGTGATACTTTTTCATTTTGATCAGGATGTCCTTCATTTTTGTGGAGGGAGATAATACTTCCACCACAAAATCAGGCGCGCCGAAAATTCTTGCTCGATTGATCTTTGAGCGATCGCATACCACACATACGTCCGGCTGGACCATGGTCTTGTTGTCCTTATCAAGCTGGACATCCACCGGGGCAATAAAGGGAACGCAGGATCCCTTTTTCCGCAATAAAAACTCCCGCAGAAGCGCATATATTTCCCCTCCAATCAGCTGATGGGGCGTTGTGGGGGCGCTTATGTCATAAATTACGCCGTCAATTAACTCAACTCGCTGATCATCCGGCAGAGCCAGGTAATCATCGATGGTGTAACTTCCCTGACGGGGATAACGCTGCTTTGGACGTGACTCAGCTGCATAAGCCGCACCAGGTTCCCGGACTACGTTCGGAGCGGATACGGATTCCGTATTGTAATGTGTTTCTTCCGGGAAAACAGATGCCAGTGCCTGTATAGTCTGATACCTCGGGGCTTTGGTAGTTCCGCCAAGCACCTTCTGCACTGTTGCCAGCGGCAGACCGGATTTTTCGGCCATCTGAAGATTGGTATATCCATATTGCTTCTTTTTTTGACGGATTTCTTCGAGATTCATAGCTGTGCCTCCATGATAATTCCTTGTAAGCGAGACTGAAATTATGGATATTGTTTTTTTGCAGAATACCAAAATAATTCCTTAAAAGGCGTTTGTATGCATTATAATACCATATATGGAATAAATTATCAATCTGACCAAGAGAAAAGAGACGGTTCTTTTCACGCGGGATATTACACGTGAAAAGAACCGTCATTTTACGTTGTCGTCTGTCGCAGCGGTACACAAAGCAGAGTTCAAATGGATTGAACTTTAACGCAAAGACCTCTTAATGCTTCAGCTTTTTTGAGTCTGATCGACGATCGAAGTTGCCTGGTAGAATTCGTTCAGAAGATAAGAACGAAGCTTTTCGTATCTTGCCGCATCTTTGCCTCCGACGTCGATTCCGTCAATCTGATCCGCATGCAGGCAGAGGTGGCTCGAACTTGTGACAATGATCTCGTCTGCATGGAACAGATCATCCAGATGGAAGGCTTCTTCCCTGTACTCGATACCCAGCGCAGCGCATGCCCTGAGAAGATGGGCCCGGGCGATGCCCGGCAGGATCAGATGATCTGTCGGTGCCGTGTACAATATGCCCCCTTTCAGAATGTGAACGTTGCTGTGAGCACATTCGGTCACACGACCGCCGGGACGATAGAAGACTGCTTCGGCGCAGCCGGCCTCTTTCGCCTTCTGAGATGCCATCACAGATGGGATGAGATTGAGCGTCTTGAGATCGCAGTGGAAGAAACGCGTATCCTCGGTGGTCACCAGCTGTACGGGTGTACGGCCGTCCAGAATTTCTGCAGGATTGAGGGTGATCCAGAGATTTCCGGGACCTTCTGTAAAGGCATGCTTTCGGACTCCCGTACCCCGCGTGACCTGATAATATACGAAGAGATTTCCGGTATCCATTTCTTTGACAAGACGATTCAGCAGATCTTTCAGCTCCTGTTTTGTCACGGGCATGACGATCCGGAGCGCAGCGGCACTTCGAAAAAAACGGTCCACGTGTTCGTCCAGAGCGAAAATTTTGTAGTTTCTGGACGGTCCTGCATCATACACACCGTCACCGAACCATGATACACGGTCGTTCATCGGTATCGTCATCTGTTCAAGAGGTCCATATTTTCCGTTGTAATAGCCAAGCCTTTCCATAAGACGCATCTCCCTGTCTTTCTATAGCATTTGTTCAGATTCTTCGAAGAAGGTCAACTGTACCTGATCCTTCAAACGAGCTTTATTGATAAGAATTGTTCTTATGTTATAAGATAGCATACCATGACGCGGATTGAAAAGTAACCGGCGAATTCTCGTGCTTTTATGTGAACTTCACAACGGTATAGTTTCGATGTAATATACAGATAAATAAAAGCAATGGGAACAAGGAGGAATAATTATGTTATTTGTCGAATACCCGAAGTGCAGCACCTGCAGGAAAGCCAAAAAGTGGCTGGATGCCCATGGAATCAGTTATACAGACCGCCACATTAAAGAGGAGAATCCTACGGCTGAGGAGCTGGCCGCATGGCACAAAATGAGCGGCTTGCCGGTCAGGAAGTTCGTGAATACAAGCGGTACGCTGTACCGTGAACTGGGTCTGAAGAACAGGCTTCCGGAAATGACGGATGAGGAGGTCTATGCCCTGCTTGCGACGGACGGTATGCTGGTCAAACGTCCGATCATTGTCAATGATGACTATGTGCTCACCGGCTTTAAAGAAGCTGAATGGGCGGAGAAAATATTGTGATGTGCTGCAGACCGTTCAGACGGATCTGCAGATGAGAAATAAAGATTGACACGCGGGGGCTGCTGCACCAAGGCGTGACGCCGCTGTATATAGCAGCCGTTATTTGCAAATGCCTGCTATATACAGTAGCGACAATGCCCGATGCGACAGCCCCCGCTTTTTTACATTTTAAGCTTATTCAATTTTCTGTCAAATGTGAGGAGCCCGTTGACCTCCTCCTCCACATCCGAGACCTGCGTGTAGACCGCTCCGCTGAGTCCTTCTTCGGAAAGGTCCTTCACGGCTGTCTGCAGTTCTCTGAACTTATTCTGAAATTCCCCTGCATTCTTACATTGCCCGTAACCATAGATTTCCGGCGAGTAACAGTGATCCTTCACGAGGAGAGTGAGACCGCCGTATTCTGTAATGCAGAAAGCCCGTTCATCCTTTTCGACGACCAGTTTTCTGAAATAGTTGTGGACGGAACGGATATCGCCTCCGCCCTGATCGTACCAGCCCGATGCATGGTCTATGAGACGTGTCCTGTCAAGTTTCCTGAGGCGGTCTGCGACGGAAACGGCA
>DMAZ01000204.1 GCA_003446335.1 Lachnospiraceae bacterium
ACCGCTTCTTATTTTTATTACTATTTACGGATGTATCATTTATACTGTCATGCTTCCGATCATGATATGGCGGCTCATCAATGTTGAAATCAAGCCGGCTACATATCACACGATGGCTATTTTACTTGCACCCTGCAGTCTTTGTGTTGTAAGTCTGATCAATGTATTTGGTACTCCAAATACGCTGGTGCTCTGGTTCATGTATTTCTGTGCACTGTGTTCACTGGTGTTCGTCATAATCAAACTTCCGGATTTCTTCTCCTTCAGGTTTTATCCGGGATACGCGGGACTTACTTTCCCGATGGCGATCGGCATTGTGGCGACACAGAAAATGGCAGGTTACCTTACGGAAGCCGGCAGCGCACTGGCCTATCCTTTATCACAGCTGGCCGGTCTTCAGATATTCCTGACATCGGGACTCGTGTTCTACGTGCTGGTCATGCTCAGCAGAATGCTTTTGATGAAGGAATATGTGAACTGAAAAAAGTATGTAGTAAGGATATTACAATATGACAGGTATTTTATTGACGCAGGCTCTGGAGATCCTGCATCAGAATTGCAGGAAGATTGATGAGACTGAATACGTATCGATCGAGGAAGCAGTCGGACGGGTCCTTGCAGAGGATGTTCATGCCCTCATCGATCAGCCTCCGTTTCCAAGATCACCGCTGGATGGATATGCTCTTTCTGCCGGAGATACGGAAGGTTCCTCAAAAGAAAGGCCTGTTTCCCTTAAAGTGATCGATGAGGTATTTGCGGGGGGCTTTAGTGAAAGACGAATCGTGCCGGGAACAGCTATAAGGATCATGACCGGCGCCCCCATACCGGACGGGGCTGACTGTATTCTGAAGCAGGAGGACACCGATTACGGTATGGACACCGTAAAGATTTACACATCATTAAAGCCCTGGCAGAATTATTGCTTCGCAGGTGATGATTATAAGAAGGGGATGACAGTCATAAGGGCGGGGGCACGGATCGGCGCCGCCGAGATCGGTGTTCTTGTGGGAATGGGAAGTACTTCTGTAAAAGTATTTCGCAGACCCAGAGTGCTTATCATGTCCACGGGGTCGGAACTCAGAGAGCCCGGAGAACCTCTGGGCCCGGGTCAGATTTATGACTCTAATCTGCATATGATAACAGCTCAGATGCGAATATGGGATATGGATATCTCGGCATACTCGATCGTTCATGATGAGCCGGACGATGCTGCCGCTTTTATCCGGGAACATGCCGGTCAGTCAGACCTTATTGTGACGACGGGAGGCGTTTCGGTCGGTAAAAAAGATATCATGCACGACGTAATGAAAATTCTCGATGCGCATCAGCTTTTCTGGAAGGTGTGCCTGAAGCCCGGCAGTCCGACGATTTTCGGACTTTATGAGGGAAAACCGCTTATTGCCTTATCGGGAAATCCATATGGGGCAGCTGCCAATCTGCATCTTCTGGTGAGACCGGTGCTGGCCGAGATGGCCGGACGTCCGGATCTGATGCCGCGAAAAGTTCGTGCTGTTTACGACAGCGGTTTTCTTAAGAGCAGTAAAGTGACAAGATATGTTCGCGGTGTTTATGATAACGGGCACGTTAAGACAACGGGATCCAATGAATCCGGTGTTCTGTCCACCATGGTCGGCTGTAACTGTATGGTCATTATTCCTGCAGGAAGCACGGGCGTGGAACCGGGAGAGGAGATGGACGTTCTTCTTTTGTAATTATTGTAAGGGAAATGAAGGCGGGCTTGATATAAGGTACGATCTTAGAGGCGGGGGCCTTCTCCCACTGATACAAAAACTGCAGGAGCGCATATGGAAAACAACAGGAAAATTATATGTGCTGTCTGCGGGGTCAAAAATTCTGGCAAGACGACGCTGATCGGAAAACTGATCGGCGAACTGAGCAGAAGAGGAATCAGAACGGCCGTCATTAAACATGACGGCCATGATTTTGCCTGCGACGTCCCCGGAACTGACAGTTTCCGTTTCAACGAAGCCGGGGCTTTAGGAACGGCTGTTTTTTCCATGAACAGGATATTTGTACACCGCCGGACAGTTGACAAAGACGCACCGGATGGAGGAAAGCTTCCGATGGACCACGCTTTGTGGGAACAGAGAATGGTACTGGAACTGTCAGAATTCTTTCCGGAGGCTGACGTGATTTTGGTCGAGGGACTCAAAAATACTGTTCTGCCCAAAATTGAGGTGATCAGATCGGAAGTTTCCGAACAGCCTGTATCAAATCCTTCAGGAAGGTTCCTGATCGTGAGCGATCGGCCTGAAAAAAATTTTGCGGAAAAGGTTCTCGGTCTTTCACAAATTGATAAAATAGTGGATAATATAGTGGATTATTTTTCGGTGAAATCAGATGGAGAGTGATATAGCTATGAGCGAAATTCCGATGGGTCCTGCTCTTGCAGGAGTGATTCTTGCAGGCGGAAAGAATCGAAGAATGCTCGGACGATATAAGGGGTCTCTCCGGACACCGGATGGAAAAGCTTTTGCCGTTCATATTTCGGACGAGATGCACCGGATGACAAATCTTGTTTACATCTCTTTCGGAGAAACTGTTCAGGAAGAAATAGAAGGCTGCAGAATAGTCCGGGATGAATATAAGAACTGCGGTCCCCTCGGAGGACTTCACGCAGCGATGAAAGCGGCGGCAGAAAACGGCATGGAGCTTATTATGACAGCAGCCTGCGATATGCCTTTTGTCAAAGCGGAGCTATTCAGCTATCTGTATGAACAAATGGGATCATATGAGGGTGCTGTCGCAAGGTCCGGCGGAAAGGTGCATCCGCTGGCCGCGATATACAGTGTAAAGGCCGTAGAAGTATTCGGGAAACAGCTTGAGTCAGGTGATTACAGATTGCTGGATGCGCTGAATAAACTGAAGATCAATTATGTTGACCTTGAGGGAACACCTTTTTTACGAATGATGATTAATATTAATACGGAGGAAGAATACGCAGGCCTGGACGATATGAGGTGAAAGGATACCCGCTTTATGGATGAACGTTTAGAAGAACAGCTGGCTTTTGCTCTTGAGATCGACAAGGAAAAGAATATATTCAGACAGACACATCTTTCGGGACACGGGAGGAATGAAAACGACGCCGAGCATGCATGGCATATGGCGATCATGGCATATTTGTTGAGGGAATATTCCAATGAACCGGTCGATATTACAAAAGTCATGCTGATGTGTCTTATCCATGATATTGTCGAGATTGATGCGGGCGATACATATGCCTATGATGAGGAAAATCTGAAAACTCAGAAGGCCAGGGAGGATGCGGCGAAAGAGAGAATTTTTTCCCTGCTGCCTGAAGACCAGAAAGAGGAGCTTATCAACCTTTTCGATGAGTTCGAAGAATACAGTACGGCAGAATCCAGATTCGCGCACGCGATGGACAACCTCCAACCTCTCATTCTGAACAACAGTAATGAAGGCGGAGACTGGAGAGAGCACGGAGTCTCGGCCGGGACCGTCTATGGCCGCCAGACGAAAACACGGCTCGGATCGGAAAAGCTTTTCGAAGTCACCGATCATATCATTAAAGAGAATATTCGAAAGGGAAATCTTCCGGAATAGTTGACAGAAAAGAAAGGAAACGGATTTTGCAGCTTACAGAAGAATTATCAAAGAACTATACGGCGATTCTCAAAGAGGAACTTGTTGCGGCAATGGGATGCACCGAACCGATTGCCATCTCTTATGCTGCCGCGAAAGCATATCGCGAACTGGGAGAAATGCCTGAGCATATCCGAATATCCTGTTCAGGCAATATTATTAAGAACGTTAAGGGCGTCATAGTGCCGAATTCAGGAGGGCTGAAGGGAATACAGGCAGCAGCCGTGTTCGGAGTAGTCGGAGGAAATGCCGACAAAATGCTGGAAGTCATCTCGGATGCCGATGATGAAGCCCGTCGGAAAACACGTGAACTTGTAGATGCAGGTATATGTGATGTGGAACTGGTGGAGAATGTTCCCAACCTTTTTATCAGGGCGGAAATGTGGACGAAAGACCATAAAGCTGCTGTCACGATCGAGGAACATCACACGGATATAACAGAAATTGAAAAAGACGGACGAACGGTCTTCATTGCGGAGAAAAGTCATACTTCAGAAGAGCAGGAAGGCACTCACGGCGATCGAACAAAAATGACACTGCATGGTATTATTGATTATGCAAATACGGTCGATCTGGCAGAAGTCGAGGAAATCCTGGAAAGACAGGTCCGCTTTAATACAGCAATTTCGCAGGAAGGACTGGATAACCCATGGGGAGCCCGTGTCGGAAAGACCCTGCTGGAGAATTGGAGTGATGATGTGAAGTGCTGCGCATGCGCGCGTGCCGCTGCCGGTTCCGACGCGAGAATGAGCGGCTGTCCGATGCCGGTCATCATCAATTCCGGAAGCGGCAATCAGGGAATCACGGTCACGCTTCCCATCGTGACCTATGCGGAGAGATGGCATCTTTCCAGAGAGAAAATGTACCGATGTCTGCTCGTTTCTAATCTGGTGTCGATTTATATCAAGCATTACATAGGATCGCTTTCCGCATTCTGCGGTGCTGTAAGTGCTGCCTGCGGCGCCGGTGCCGGAATAACATATATGTCCGGCGGCTCTTATGAACAGATCGGCGGTACGATCACCAATACACTCGGCAATGTAGGCGGGATCGTCTGTGACGGTGCAAAACCCAGCTGTGCCGCAAAAATAGCATCTTCCGTACATGCCGCACTTCTCGGTCATTACATGAGCATCAGTCAGAAAGAATTCATGGGCGGAGAAGGATTTGTCGAGAGCGATGTCGAGATGACGATAAAAAATATGGGATATATCGGAAGGATCGGCATGAAGGAGACCGATAAAGAGATCCTGAATGTCATGATCGACAAGGTCGATGTGAATTCCTGTATGTAATTCAGTTATATGATTTGATGACCTGGTCCGGCCGGACGGATCATATTTGTCAATTATATACATCAGTTTTTACTATTGAGGAGGGAAATTATGAAAAAAGAAGGTCTTATTCACAGCCTGCCATTCAGGCTTCTTATCGCACTTGCGGCCGGCATTGCAGTCGGCCTGGCACTTGCCGCGATGGACGGCATGCCGGTTACGAATGCGCTTTTGAATATCCTGGTAACAGTAAAGTTCATATCAAGTCAGTTCATTAATTTCTGTGTACCGCTGATCATCATCGGCTTTATCGCGCCTTC
>DMAZ01000054.1 GCA_003446335.1 Lachnospiraceae bacterium
ATACTCATTTAGTTCCCCACCATTCACGCGCCTTTTCGCGCTTTTCCATGTTCTCCAGCAGCTGTACCGCTCCGAATACAGACGCATCAAATAAGTCAATTCTGTGCTCCGGTGCGACCTTTTCATACTGAATCATGTCGTCGGTCTTTTCTATTGCTTTAACGTTGCTTACACAATACTCATAAGCCTCAGAGTGCATGTAGTACAGATTCCCGTCCTTTGCACACTTCTCAATATGTCTGAAGCCCTGAGACTTTACATAGTAATACTGAGGCTGGTCCACAATATTGAACCGCTTCTGCTTCATTTCCAGGAAGAATTCTCTTGCGAATTTCTTGTCCTGTCCAATTACCTTGATCTTGAAGCCCTTCTGCCTCATTTCCGCAAACCAGCTGACTACATCCGCCTCGTTTACGATCTCTCCGTTGCACATCGTCAACAGGCCCTGATCTTTCCATCCGTAAAGCGGGATCCCGTCCTCGTCTGCTTTGCGAGCCGCCTGTGCGATCGGAAAAAATGCGTGTGTTATAACTATCAGCACTCCCTTGTATGATCCGACCAATGCAGCCGCTGTCAGGTCGTAAACCCTCGACAGGTCTGCTCCCCCGTACCAGTCGATCGGCAGCTTTGCGAGTTCTTCCATCGTCCAGTTATATTTCTGATCAGATTTGCGGAACTCTTCTATGTTAAACCAAGCCTTTACAGCCGTAGTGAATACATTCAGCGATTTGCTTAGAAAGTCCTTCCTGTCCTGCGGGCTGTTCAGAGCCTGAAGCGCATCGTTCATAATCTCTGCCGGCCTGATCGTTACCCCGTAGCCAGGATTAGCCATTTCATGCACTTCCGGGTTGGTGAAGTCGACATCTCCGTTCTCATCGACCGGAGCACAGCACATGAAGATAAAATACTGTTCGTCCTCGATCTGTCCGTCGAGCACCTTCCTGCAGTATTCCACTCTCTTTCCCAGGAAGCCCTGTGCATTATCTCCTGCGGTACTGATACCAATCAGGAGCTTATTTGTATATGCCTTCATTGCCTGTTTGAACAGGCTGTACTGCTTTGCCTTCTTGAATGCATGTATTTCATCCACGATGGCAATATTGCAGTTCAGTGAGTCCTGGCTGTCCGGATTCGATGCCAGGGCCCTAATGAAAAACGAGCCGTCCGACAGATTTGCTGTCAGTGAATGCTCGTTGTTGTTGTCTATTATCTTTACGTGCCCGCCGTCCTTCTCATCTTCGCCCATGCGCTTTACGTTGTAGTTGAGAAAATTGAAGCTCTCAAGGGATTGCAGGAGCGCAGCGGACGCGATGTATGTCTTTGCTCCTGACGCTCTGTACCATATCGAGAGCGCCCAGCTGAGCGCTGCAGCGAACGTGGTGTTATGCGTTGTGGTGTAACTCCTGCCGGCAAGATACAGATGGTCCTCACTGTCGATCGCTATGCACTTCGACGGTACGTTTTCATGAGGCTCTATAGAAACGATGCTTTTAGCGCCCATTCTAGGAGCGAGCTTTTCTTTGAGCCTTTCCTTTTTCCGCTTTAATCGGAAGCAAGGGCAACCCTTTGTGGCCCAAAACTGCACCATCGTGGCTTTTCCGGCAGGGACTCCGTTGCAAGACACATCCTTGATTCGCACACTTGCCTTCATTCCCAGGCTAGACGCCAACTCGGCCACCTGCAACGCAAGTACATGGTCCTTCTGCGTAAATACGCACTGCCCTGTCTTTGAACAGGTGCCGTCCGTATCCATTAAGCCCTGCAGCAGTGCGAGACGTTGTTCTTCAGAAGCAAACATATAAATGCTCGGAATATGCTTATTGCCATATACTCCGAGATCCCTTAAGGATTCGATAAATGGGTTTTTATGGCGCCCGCCCGAACCCTTCTTTGCATCGATTGAAAATCTTCCCGCTCTGTTCTTGTACTCATGCCATCTGCACAAATGCCCTTCTGCAGAAACATTTGACATCATTTCATCTTTATCAAAGTCGGAGCAGGTAACAGTGCACCCTGAAGACGTTCCGTCACCCAGCCATACCCCGAGTGTATATGGATCAATCGGGAGCTCCTTCTCTTCGTACTGCACCGGAGCACAGACAGGAACGCGATACTTGTATTCCATTCCTTTCTGATCACTGCGGACATGCTTATAATCATGAAGCATTTCGGACGTTGTTATTTCATACCATCCGTTACTGTCACGAAGATCCGGCTTATTAGGCCTCCTCCGGGTCTTTCGCTTTGCAGTGCGTCTACTGTCTTTAGTTTGGACAGTCCATATGTGGTCGCCGCTTGCAACGATCTCTGCTCCGTCTTCAAAACGGACGGTGTACATCGGCTTATTGAATACTTCAGATTCCGCTACGACCTCATGCGCTTTACCATCTGCACCGAATACAAGATCTCCAGTGTGGATGTCTTCCATCAGAGTCCAGCCCGAAGGCGTTGCGATCTCTGTTGAAAGCGCCAGTGCCTTGACATTCTTTCTCGGAATGTATATCAACGCTTCATGGAACCGAACTATGTTCGTTCCTGCCATCTTGAACCCGAGCAGGTTATATATAATGAATTTATGAAACGGCATTAGCTTAAACGGTTTACCTCTCAGCGGAGTCCCGTCTATCGCCTCGCCCTGCTGATGACAAAGTGTAAGCTCGATTATTCCGATGCAAAACTCCGGCCCGCGCGGATCCATATCGTAAGCATCGTTATCCAGGTCTTTATAGAACCGGTTAACAGCCTGCTTCAGCTCAGGACAAGCTATCTTCCGACCGGATCTGATGCTGTCTGTGTATTCCAGCACCTTGTCCCAGTGCTTGCCTTTTACTTTACTTTGCCAGTTTTTCAAGTGCTGCCTCCAGTACTGACTTGCCTTTTTCATCCGGCCCGCCAATGGAATCCCGCAGCCTCTTCAGCCCTGCCGGTGTCAGTCCGAGATCCCGCCAGTACGCAAGCGCCTGTGCATTAAGATCGAGGATGATCGTCAGCGCCGGATTCTTCTTTATTACTTCCGCTCCTCTGTATTCAGTGCGGACTATTGTCTGTCCCCCGCTTTCATCGAACGCCTCCTGAGCCTGATCGTGGTTCTGCATGATCTCAGCAAGCGTGTCTATGACATATCCGAAGCACTCCTGGTACGTTCCAGCCTCTTTACACGCCTCTATAATCC
>DMAZ01000048.1 GCA_003446335.1 Lachnospiraceae bacterium
CTTTTTTTTGATATAGGCTGCCCTCTTCCTTGCAGAAGGAATACAGAAAAAATGTACATTGCGAATAAATTGGAAAAACAGATCAACTCTGTTTTTTAACTGTGCCCTGTCCAGCATGTTTTCCTCCCTTGATACAGATATTAATTATGGAAGTCTGATCCTTCCCTTCAATGTGCGGATAACGGTACGACGTTCATCTTTATCCAGTGCAGTGACAAAAAACACAGCAACTCCGATGAAAGAATACAAAATGATGCACAAAATCAGTGTACCCCAACTGCCGGGCATATAAAGTCTGGAAAGAACCTGGAAAATAAAAACCATAGCGGCACAGGAGATGATTCCTCTGACGATAACCGGATAGAATGTCTTCCAGTTCAATCCCATGCAGTGAGAGGCATACAACGGATGGGCGATAAAATTGACCGCTGTCATCAGTACAATTGTGGTCCACACAACTGCATGAATCCCAAGATCAAAATATCTGATCATAATATACATCCCCGCAACATTTAATGCCCCACTGAGAAGTGTAAAAAAGCATGGGATCTTTCTCTTCAGTAAAAGCGTATAGACGAAGGCTATCGGGTAAATAATTCCGCTGGTTACGCTCGGAATCATCGACATAATGGAGAGATAAAATACAAAAGGAATGTCCTGGTTGGGTATCCAGAGTTTTAAATAAACAAGTCCTACGGCTGTAAATCCTGCAAACATCAGATTGGTAAAAAAGCCTGACAGTTTGCAGGCAAGCTTAAACTCTTTTACAAGCTTTGACAGGTTGCCTGAGGAGTATGTTTTCAATAACGTCGGTTGAAAAGACTTGGCAACCAATGTATATATGCTTTTGAAAATGAGGTCAAGACTTTGGGCAATTGCAAGCTGACCCATTTCAAGCGGAGAAAGCATAAGGTTACACACAGCAAGATCCAAACCGCTGTTTAAAAAGGCACCCATTGAATTAATTGATGCCCAGATTCCATTGACGACGAGATTCTTTACTGCGCTAAAACGAAAGCTGCCTATCCGGATCTTTAATTCCGGCGTGAAGCGCTTATAGATATAGTAATCTGTCCCCACGACGACACATTCGGCCAGCAGTATACCAACTCCGACGAAGAAAACTTTCGTTTTAAAAAAATGAAACAGCAGCAGCAGAGATGCCGCTTCTATCAGGTAGGATAATCCCTTGAAAATACCTGTCAGATCCAGTTTATCTGCAATATAAGCACTTGATTGAAAAGCCGAGAACACCGTAACAACCCAATACTTAATGAACACAAACAAGAAAAGCAGTTTGACGTCTTCGACCAGTTCTGCCGGGATGTGAAAGATTTTCTCTAAAAAGGCGGTAACAAACAATAATCCGGCAAAGATGACGGTTGCTAGCCCGACATCTCCAAACAAGGTTGAATTGAAGTAAATATCAGCCTGATCAAATTGTTTTCTGTGGTAATCCAAGGAGATAAACCGTATTGAAAACGAATTGAGGGCAATGGTAGCATAGGTAGCATATTGTGCAATATTCTTCGCCAGAGAGACAAATCCGTAAGCCTCTGTTCCTACACGATCAGTGATAAAGGGCGTAAGAACAAGAGTGATCAGATAGTTGACTGCAAAGGCTCCCCCGGTTACTCCGATTGTCCTGATGATCTTTGCAAATCTGTTAGGTTGTGCCATAGTCCCTTCTCCCGTAAGATGAATAGGATTTAAACGGAATAATCTCTCTTTCGTCTCTGATACACGCAAATGCAATTGAGATGAATAAGAAAAGGACATTATATTCATAATTTCCGTTTGCTCGTTCCATCCAGCCATGCAGCATATACCAGAGCACATATGTTGAACTGAAGAGATACGAATCGTATGGAATATCCCCGGGACGACGGAATGCGTACAGAATCATAAAAAAGAGTGCCGCCACACTGAGAAGCCCTGCATTAAGCCATAGCTCCAGAATGGTATTGTGCGCACCGGAAGTCATGTTTCCCATAAAAGAGTTCTTATCAAAACCGTCATGAATTAACTGTACAGCCTGCTGGTCTCTCCAGAACATCCCGTACCCGTAACCCGTCATCGTCCGGTTTTTCTGCATAACGTCAATGATCTGCCTCCAGAGGTCTGTTCTGCCCGTAAGTGTAACATCTTTCCCTAACAGATCAAAAACAGGTTTGAAAAGCGGCAAAATTGTCAACGCGATTAAAATAAATGTTACACTACCGACCACATAAATATATCCTATGGGGAGACGTAAATTCCTGTTCGATTGTTTTCCGAAAAAAAGCAGCACGAAAGCCGGTACAGCGGCAAAAAACAAACCGCCCAATCCGTGGCTTCTGATGATCAGGAAGAAATGTACCAGCAGAACCGGCCAGAAAAAGGGAATATCAGTTGAATGCTTTCCCTCATTCAAGGTCAGTTTCAGTAAGATCATCTGCATCAGAATGGCAAAAGAAAGCTGAGAAGCCACTTCATTCTTGACATTAAATAGGCCGACGTAATCGTTCTGATAGCTTGCACCTCTGATATAATACCTGCGAAACACGGTTACAAAGATGATCGAAACGATTGTAAAAAGGATTTCCGCATAATAGGCATATTCCAGTATCCGTTTCGGTTTGAAATTCTCCGCAAGCCAGATGGCAAACATTGCCGTGGTGATCAACCTGATACAGGTTATCGCCTCCAGCGATCGGTCTCTGGTGCTGATCATAGAGACCGTTGTAATCACCCCAACGGTTAAATAGATCCCGATGTATCTTTTTTTGAGATCCACCAGCCGGATATCCATGATGCTGTCACCGCTTGACAGAATCATTAATGCGATTTCCAGCAAAAAGGCGCCGTAATCCAATATCGTTCTGAAAATAGTACCAAACACTGCCTGATATCTGCCGGGGAAGCCATAGCAGTCCAGAAGAATGAACACGATAAACAGATCTCTCCAGGCGAGAACGTTTCTGTTGTCTGTTTTCATATACATCTCCTTTCCCCGTATGATAGTATTCAAGCAGATTGGCTATTCTGTTTTCCTTCTCCGGAAAATCCTGACGAGGAGCAGCCCGATAAATGCACCAAGCGTATTCGCAAATATATCCTCTATGTCACATTGGCCCCGCTGCAAGAGCATCTGGGTTGTTTCGATAACAGTAGAAAGCAGCAGGCCGAGAGGAATCGCAAAAATCAGCTTAGCCAGTCTGTCCGGCTGAATCAATGAAAAGAGCACCCCAATCGGGACGAACATCAGGATATTAAGCCACAAATGCTGCAGCGGCTCTATAGAACGCATTTTTAATGCCTCTTCTATGGAATCAAACTGCAAAATGATTTCACGGCTGTGCCCTTCTGTTCGGGAGAAAATCGTGATATAGCCCACCATCAGGACATAAAGGATAAACAGGGCGAGCATCCCTTTGTTCAGTTCTCTGAAATGCTGCAGGCATCCGTAAAGAGCTGCGAAAAGCACAATGCATGCGGTTAACAGCAATATTGCCAGCAGAATGAAATTCATATCCCCCAGGCGGCTGAAAATCATCAGCAGTGGGACCGAAATACCCGTATAAATGATCAGAAGCACAATTGCAAGTAACGTATTCGCACTACGATTTACAGAATGCTTTACAACAAACTGAAGAAGATACAGATATCCGCATAAAAGCAGGATTGCGATTATGATGATCTGCATCAGGTTCTGATCATTCACTGCTCTTAAATCTCCTTTATCTTGAAATTACCTTATCTTCTGATCTCGATAGCCGTTCTTCCGACCGTAGAGAAAGCAGAAAGATTATCCTGCGGGATAATGAGATTAAACGACCGGTATTTCCCCTCAATATGGATTTTCAGTTCTCCGTTATCCTCAATTGTATTCAGGAGGGATAACTCAGCCTCACCCAGAGGGATCACCGCTTTTTCAATCGAATAGATGCCATCCAGAAATGTTTTCAGCGACAGGATGGGAAGCGTTGACCTGGCATCCCCGGATTTCAAAGTAATGCTCTGCATCACAGGCCGGCGGGCACAATTACAGTCAATCATCAATGACGGAAGAACCGACACCATGCCGTTTTCCTCATCCTGCACGGAGAAACCGCATTGTATGCTGAGATAATAACGGTCAATGTCAGCTTCACCCGATGCATCAATCTGAAGCGGTTCTCCGGACGAAATCCACCCTGTTCCGGTAATGTCGTCGTATTCCAGCAACATTCCACTGTCGATGATCGGCTGCAGGTTACTCTCCGTACGCTCACGGATAGCGTCAAAAGAAGCGGTTCTGGTTACATAGGCCGGTTCCTGTGCCATAGAAAGCAGCAGCATCTGCAGCAGTTCATCAACAACACCATTCGGTTCCAGCCCGATATCTCTCTGAAATGCAATGACTGCCTGTTTTGTCTTACCGCCGAAATCTCCGTCCGGGTTTCCATCCATATAACCAAGCTGAATCAGTGCACGCTGAAAATCGGAAACAGCCTGCCCCTGGGCATAATCGGGGAGCGGCCTGAAATCTGTAATACCCGGCAGATTCTGTAAAGATTCGCTTCCCAGCACGCCGGAAAGTCCAGCAGAATCTGCCGTAACATAACCGTCACTGGTGAAAAGGATATAATCCCCCTGCTCATCCCTTCCAAGGAGCTGAAGCTGACTGCTCTGGATGAAGGTCTTCGTCCCATCCTCCAATGTCACAGCAATGAGCGGAGCCGTTTTTGTAAAAGAAATCGGCTGTGCAATGGCATTCACGGAGAGCACAGAAACAAGGATCCCCGCAAGAATAACAGTTATTATTTTTTTCATCCTACCATTTTCCCTTCCGCATATCCTGAATTCCAGTCATATTCAGCTGCTGTAAATGTTTCTGATGTTCTTTTGCCGTACGCGTCATACGTGTACTCCGTCACGGCATACATATTCTTTTCTTTTCTGTTATAAAGATTGCCGTACGCATCAATCGTCCCTTCGCGGATCACACGGCCAAGACTGTCATAGGCATAGATTTTCCCGTAAATGCCCATCTTAACCGGCACAGGATTGCCGTTGAAATCCAGGTAATCTTCCCGAAGCAGCAATGTACCGGTTTTATCGTATGTTTTCCTCACCATGCTGTAGGGCATACGGTTGCTGGTCATTCTGGTTTTCCAGTATCCGTCCATGTAAATGGTCAATACCACTGTTCCGTCTTCGCTGTATTCGTTCTGATATCCGGCGTAACCTTTCAGGGCAACGACACTGAGGTTCCCGTTAATGTCAAAATACTTCTCTGAAATAATCCGGTCAAATTCATCATATTCCCAGCGCACAGCGGCATACTCGGCTTCCCAGCGTTGCGGAGCAGTCGGATTCAGGTATTCATTCAGATACGTCTCGGAGATTCTGTTTCCCTTCTCGTCATATTCATATAACACTTTGGCATACTTCAGTCTCTGATGGATTGCCGGATTGCCGCTGGTGTCCCGATATTCACGGGAAAGACAACGGTTATTTTCATCAAACACAGAAAAAATGGATGCATACCCGTCGGCTGTTTCGACCGGCTGCCCGTTTGTGTCATAATAGCTTTCGGTAATTATATTCCCATTCTCGTCGTGTAAAGTGTGCTTAGCTGCATATCCGATGCTGCCGGCTGTCCTGCTGCCATTCTCGTCAAAATAACTCTCGGAAATCACATTCCCGTTTTCATCATATGCATAAGTAACTAGAAAAGTTCCGTTTACGGATGCGGCCTGTCCCTTTTTGTCGAAATACCGTCGGCTGATCACGAGGCCGTTTTCATCATACTGATTGAGAACTGTGGCATACCCCTGTTTGTTGTTGAATCTGTTTCCGGATGTATCGTAATATGTTTCCTCAATCACAAGGCCGGATTCATCATAACGTCGCTCAATCGCAGCATACCCATTCCAGTTTCCCATCGCCATACCGTCAGGCCCGTAATAGCTTTCCCTGATGACTCGCCCATCCTCGTCATACTGGCGAATCAGAGTCTGATGCCACCCGTTAATCACAGGCTCTCCATCCGTATCAAAATAGGACTGCCGAATTACCTTCCCGTTTTCATCGTAATCCTGGTCCAGTCTGGAATATTGTTCCCGGACCAAAACAGGTTCTCCTTCAAGCCCAAAGTACTGCTCTGAAACCACCTGCTGATCCGCTTCATACTGCATGCGGTGTTCGTTCCAGCCGTCCGGCACAAGGATCCGTTCCCCGTTTTTATCGAGGGCTATCTCAACACTCACATTCCCCTGTTCATCGTACGCCATCTGCTTCTGAAACATACCGGAGATTTCCATTGGCCGACTGTCTGCATCATAATACCGTTCCAGAATTACCTGCTTCTTATCATTATATTCTTTTTCAAGAATCACATATCCTCTTCTGTGCGGGCCGACCTTTCCGCTCAGATCATAATACGTCTCCCGTATCGAGTTGCCGTTTTCGTCAAACTCCCGGTCGATGCCGGTATAATTTCTCCAGTACAGTGCCGGCTCTCCATTGATCCCGTAATACCGTTCCGAAACCCTGCGATTGCTCTCATCCACAACCATATGGTGTTCACACCATCCGTCCGGCATGAGGGTTCGATTTCCGTCCTTCCCGTAGACGATCTCGCAGTTCACGTTTCCGCTTTCATCGTACGCTTTGTCCATCCCGGCATATTTCCCCTGGAAGAGTACCGGTTCCCCGTCTGTCCCGCAATATCGGTCGGATATTACCTGCTTCCTGTCGTTATACACCATCCGGTGCTCGTTCCAGCCGTCCGGCACAAGGATCCGCTCCCCGTTCTCATCGAGGGCAATCTCAACGCTCACATTCCCCTGTTCATCGTACGCCATCTGCTTCTGAAACATACCGGAGATTTCCATTGGCCGGCTGTCTGCATCATAATACCGTTCCAGAATTACCTGCTTCTTATCATTATATTCTTTTTCAAGAATCACATATCCTCTTCTGTGCGGGCCGACCTTTCCGCTCAGATCATAATACGTCTCCCGTATCGAATTGCCGTTTTCGTCAAACTCCCGGTCGATACCGGTATAATTTCTCCAATACAGTGCCGGCTCCCCGTTTACTCCGTAATATCGTTCCGATACCCTGCGATTGCTCTCATCCACAACCATATGGTGTTCAAACCATCCGTCCGGCATGAGGGTTCGCTTTCCGTCTTTCCCGTAGACGATCTCGCAGTTCACATTTCCGCTTTCATCGTACGCTTTATCCATCCCGGCATATTTCCCCTGGAAGAGTACCGGTTCCCCGTCTATTCCGCAATATCGGTCGGATATTACCTGCTTCCTGTCGTTATACACCATCCGGTGTTCGTTCCATCCGTCCGGCACAAGGATCCGCTCCCCGTTCTCATCGAGGGCTATCTCAACACTCACATTCCCCTGTTCATCGTACGCTATCTGCTTCTGAAACATACCGGAGATTTCCATCGGCTGGCTGTCTGCATCATAATACCGTTCCAGAATTACCTGCTTCTTATCATTATATTCTTTTTCAAGAATCACATATCCTCTTCTGTGCGGGCCGATCTTTCCGCTCAAATCATAATACGTCTCCCGTATCGAGTTGCCGTTTTCGTCAAACTCCCGGTCGATACCGGTATAATTTCTCCAGTACAGTGCCGGCTCCCCGTTTACTCCGTAATATCGTTCCGAAACTCTGCGATTATTCTCATCATAGGTGATATCATGTGAAGAGAAGCCTTCCGTCCCTGTGGTCAGACGGTCTCCGTCGCGGTATTCCTCATGAATGACAAGACCTTTTTCGGAATAGGTTTTTATCAGTTCTGAATCTGCATAACAGCATCGTGCTACTGAAAATAACATTGTGAGTAATATCAGTAACTGCAGGATTTTTCCCATTTTCTCCTCCCGTTCTGGTCTATGTCATTTTGAAGTTAATATGGAAACATTACTCCAACAAGAGATCGCTGAAGTAATGTTTGAATTTCTTTCGCTCCTTTCAATAAAAGAGCCAAAACTGTCTGACTTGCCTGGCGGTATGGTCAATGATTTGATCCAGAATAAGAGTCCTCTGAAACCCCTTCTGCTGCGATCTTCTCCTTTTTCCCTTCAACACCGATCTGATAAAGGGCATCCATGGTTTCCTGATCAGTACGGGCTTGTTCCGGAACGGCTTCCTGAAGAAGATCCTCCATCACATTTTTGGAGCCCGCCTCAGAAGAGACGGTTGCTGCCGCCTGCGCTTTTCTCGTCTTCTGTTCCTTGCGGGATTGCTTCTTCCCTGCAGAGCTCTCCTTCCCGGAGCCATCTGTATTTTTCACCAGAAGGTCTGTAACGGACGGGTCCTCTCTGCTTGCATCTTCCGGCTGAAAAACAGTGTCTTCTTTCTTATTATTTCTCTTTTTTTCCGCTCTGCCTCTTCTGTCATCGCGAGTGAAATTATTTGCACTCTGCACACCGTTTACAACACAACCCAGAACTCGGATCCCAGCCTTGTTCAGCCGTTCAAGCGAGGACTGGATCTCCGGAATAGCTGCCTTGTCATATCCGATGACATACAGTGCCCCGTCTGCCACCTGGCTCAGACTCAAAGCCTCTGACGCTACACCAACGGGAGCCGAATCAAGGATCACATACTCATATTTTTCAGAGAGTCGCTGAATCAGCTCAACAACGGTATTATCCATGGGAATCGCTGTCTGCTCCAGAACGGTAGGGAGAAGATCCAGATAGCCGGTGAGTGTAGTGATTGCCTCATCTTCCGTAATTTCCCCGCGATAGAGGGCATTGAGAGACCGGTCATAATCAACACCGTTGAGGAAAAGTGATCCCATACTCGGGTTGCGGGTGTCAAAGTCGATCAGCAGTGTGCGATGCTCCATATCAGAAAGCTGAATGGCAATATTTGCAGCCACCGTTGATTTGCCTTCTCCGTTTTCCGTTGAGGTGACAAAGAAGCAGTGGTGGGGATCTTTGGTACCCAGCCTATTCCGCAGAATGTAAGCTGCTGCGGAATAATTCTGAATAATCTCCGAAGGCTGATTCTCATCCTGCACCAGCAGCGAAGATTTCTTTCTGAAATGCTTGTTGTCCTTCGGAATAACGCCGATGGTCTCCAGACCGAACATGGGCTCCACGTCCCGTATGTTATTCAAAGTCGGATGCATGAGCAAACCCATAACAGCATAACCCACACCGGCGGCGAAGCCCAGCACCGTGAGGATCATCCAGGTGTTTCTGCTGCTCTCCCCTCCTGCTCCGACAATCGCTGCACTTGGCTCATTAATAATGGAAAGATTGCCTATCTGCAATACCTCCGGAAGAATTCTGCGTGTATTATCCAGAATAGAATTCCAGATCATCACTCCTTCTTCCGCTGTACGCCAGTTCAGCTTCATCTCCAGAATCTGGGTCTTGTTGTGTTGGGAAATAATGAGACTGTTGCGAAGCTGGTCGGGAGTGGTTCCGATCAGCCCCTCATCGTTGATTACAGCTTTCATCACCCTGTCACTTTGAATCACATAGATAACTGCATCCACCATATCCTCAGCAAGGTGAAAGTCGTTATTCGTTGCACTATTATTTCCATTCAGATACTGGCCGTTGGAATTTCTCGTCGTCACGGCATAGGATCCGGCTATCTCATAATTCTGAAACGATGACTGCACATAAGTCATGCCGGACAGGATAAGGCCGAAAATGAGCCCGACGATGGTCAGCGAAACGATGACTGCCCACTTTTTCTGAAGTGCGAACAACAGGTCGCTCACTCGAATCTGTATTCCGCTGTTTGTCATAATCCTTTACCTCGCTAATGACTCAAGTTCATATCAGGGCGAAAGAATGCCCATTTATGATGCTCTCTTTTTTCTTCTCCTTCTGATCACAACAATGATCAGAATTATCAGGCCAATGGCCAATATAAGTCCTGCACCAATCATCAGATATTGCAGAATATAGGTGGAATGGATGTTGATCTCCTGGACTTCCGCCGTGTCGCGAACGGTTATTTTATACTGCTCCTCCGTCTCGCCGTCTTTAATGATGTAGTAGGAGCCTTCCTCCAGATCGGTGAACTGCTGTGTGGTTCCGGAGGTCGTCCATGTGCGAACCAGTTCATCATAAGCATTGTAGAGTGCCAGGTTAACACCCGGAATCTGCACGTTGCTGAACTCATCCGTAATCCCGATATTCACCCGGATCATCCGGTTGGTCACGGAAAGCTCTGTCTCAGCTTCTCCGTCAATACGACCGTCCAGCCTGATGTTGACGGTACGGTCATCCCGGTCAGGTCGGTAGGAACCAGTGGATTCCGTCTGGCGGATACGGTAGGTGATGCCTTTATTCAGCGAGTCAAGTGTGAATCTGCCGGAGCTGTCCGTTCTGATTTCAAGAGGCTCTGTACTGCCATTTCCGGTAAAGACGAGGAATGTTGCCCCTTCGATGCCGCGATTTTCATACAGCTCGTCCGTCAGGCTCAGGTTGATCTTTGTCCGCTCATTGGGCACGCTGTTGAGAATGGGCTGGACGGATGCCTTTTTCTCAACGGAAACCTCGATCTCCTGATCGTAGCTGGCATAATATTCCGGAATATCCCGCTGCCGGAGAATGTAATCTCCGAGATAGACCTCGTCACTGACTCCGTAGCCGTTTTCATCACAGACAATCTCCCCGACAGTCTGGCCGACACGGTAACGGAGCGTTCCGTCATCCGTAATCACATTTTCTTTGGCAATGATCTCAAACGATCCGCCCGGCACAGGCATACCGGTTTCGGCATCCGTCATCTGAACGCGAATAACATTTCTGGAGGGGTAGACCGGCACACGCACTACATAAGGATCCGGCCAGTCATATATCTGATCCAGAACGAATTCCTGATTTGGGGCGATATCATAGCCTGTGGCTTCCGTCAGTTCATGGAGTGTATAGGTGCCGGAGGGAAGCTTCTCCGGGAAGTAAAACGTGCCTGCTTCCGTTGTTTCGTACGTGCGGAAGGTGAGCCGCTCGGGATAATAGGTGTTGAGAATCTGGAGGGCGTCGTTTTCTCCGTAAAGCTCAAACGTGACGTTGGGCTCCTTGATGGTGCGGTCTGTCTCGGCATCCACCAGCATGACATACACTGCCGCCTTCATCCCTTCATCCGGTGCATCACCGGGCCCTTTGCCGCTGCCCGAATGATCCGGTGTGGGTGTCGGAGTGGGCGTGGCAGTCGGTGTGGGTGAGGGCGAAGCCGTCGGTTCGGGCGTATGGCCGCCGCCCCATCCGCCTCCGTTATCCCAATAAACGGTCGGCGTCGGGGTAGGATCATAATCTCCGTCCCAGCCACCGTGATCGGCGTCCCCCAGATACGGGTCAATCTCCCGGTTCTCCGGGATCTGGACCAGATATAATCCTAAAAGAAGAATGACGAGCATGAGAATCAGCATCAACGCACTGAACATATCAGCCGCCGGTTGCCAGAAATTCAGTTCCTCATCATTCTTTTTCTTCTTCAGCTTCATCAGGATTTTTCTCCATTCATAAGTTCCTCAAACTCCTCCAGGGAAACGGGTTTGGAGAGATAAAAGCCCTGACCCTCAATGCAGCCGCATTTACGCAGCATGCTGAGCTGCTCCATGCTCTCAATGCCTTCCACAGACAGGTCATATCCAAGCTTTCTCGCCTGATCAAAAACTCCGTTCAAGGCACTCTGATTCTCTCTGCCGTTGAATCTGCGAAGGTCAAGCTTTAATCCGTCGGCTGCAAAGTCTTCAACGGAATTGATGGAAATATAGTCCCCGTCAAAGCCGTCAACTATCACGCGAAAGCCGCTGCTGCGTAATTTTGCTTCCGCCTCAATGACAGAACGGGGGGCCTGAAGATAGGCGTTTTCAGCAATATCGATTACCAGGCTGCGGGGCGGAATCCGGTATTTTTTTACCATCTCCAGAAAGAACTCGGCAATGTCCATCGCCATAACATCAGTCTTTGTAACATTGACCGAAATCGGCACGGGGCGCTTTCCGCTGTCAATCCAGCGGCGGATGGTTTTGCACACCTGCTCCCAGATATACTGGTCGAGTTTCGTAATATAGCCGTTATTTTCCAGAACCGGAATAAACACCGCCGGCGAAACCATGCCGAGCTTGCCGTGGCTCCACCGAACCAGTGCTTCCGCTCCGATAATCTTCTTCGTGCCGAGGTCATGAAGGGACTGGAGATGGAAAACAAACTCTCCGTTTTTTAGGCCCTCCAGGATCTGCGGCATCAGGACCTGCTCATTTCCGGAAGAAACCGCAATACCTTGCCCGTTCAGATTGCCGCCCGCCAACGAGAAGCCCTGATTCTTCGGCAGGCGTTCCAGAAGCTCTGTGATCTGTCTGATCTCCTTCCGTTCCCTATAGCGGGTCTGTTCTTCCACCGTCGGGATGACATGCTTGTGGAACTCTTCCGTAAAAAGCCCGCAATTGCGCAGCATGATATTCCATGCGATCCGGTAGAGAATATTAAACAGCGTTGAAAGAATAACACCTGCGATGGAGGTGTAGAATGCCACCTGAATACCGGAGAGCAGCGTCTGCACACTGCTGAGAGCCGTATTTACCGTGCTGAAGCCGATACCCTTGATACCGATGATCAGCCCGACGAAGGTGCCCAGAATGCCGAGGCCGGTAAGCGTGCCCGGGATCTGGGAAACCACACTCTGCCAGCTGCGCATAGCGAGAGCTTCTTCGTTTACATAATCATCAATGTCCGAGAGGACCTGATTGGAGCTCTGCTGTGCCTGAACCTTCTCCTTATAATCCAGAAAAAGGCTGTCCATTGTCCGCTGACGGAAGATATCGTCATTCTGGGAAAGCACGGCCCATGTGGAGCCGCTCTGGACCTCCAAGGCTCGTTCAATGGCAGCCAGCCCCGCCTGAAAACCTCTCGAATACTGGACAACAGGAATCACGCCGAATATCGTCCCCAGGAAGAGAATTCCCTCCATGATGACGATCATCACAACGGACACCTCGTCCGGGGCATATGCCGTCAGAACAATGCCACCGATCAGAATAATAATAGTGAAAGTGTAAATTAATCTTCTCATTCTCTTCTCCAGTATCTATCAACAATATAACACTGACCCGTTCCAGCGAAAGGATTCGCCAGGCAATCCAAATGATATGTACTTCTCCCTTACAACATTGTAAAGCGGGTATAAAACTTATCCTTCAGCTTACCGTTACCATAGCAAATGCTGTTTACAACAATTCTGAATGTCCGGAATATAATGCGGATATCATTTCCGAGGCTCCAGTGGGTAATATAGTTGGTGTCGAGTTCTACTATTTCTTCAAAAGGCATTTCATCTTTCTCGGGGCAAATCTGCCAGAGGCCTGTGAGCCCGGGTTTAACAGACATTCTCGCCCTATGGTGAAGCTCATACTCCTCCCATTCATCCACAGTGGGAGGTCTCGTCACGACGACGCTCATGTCACCCTTCAGCACGTTGAAAAACTGGGGGAATTCATCAATGCTGGTTTTCCGGATAAAATATCCGATACCTTTCTTCACGGTGCCGTCCGGCAGAATGCGGTTGCCGATGACCCTGGGGTCAAAGTCCATCTTGAACATCATCCCGTCGCCGTGGGAGTTGGATGCTGCAAGCTCTGCCTTCCGTTTCTCCGCATCCAGATACATGGAGCGGATTTTATACATGGTAAACTTCTTTCCGTTTTCTCCGATACGTTCCTGTTTAAAGAGGATCGGCCCTGGGGACTGAAGGCAGATTACAGGCCCGAGAAACAGAATGATAATCCCTGCTGCTATGCTCCCCATCAGCCCGACAAAAATGTCAATTGCCCGCTTCATAAAAGCCTTGGAAGGTTCCACCAGATTGAGGTTGGCCGTGAGCACTTCGTATCCGGCGATATGCTCAATAGACTGCATATTTTTATCGACGCCCTGAAGGGCAATATAGAGATGGATGGTAAGAGCCATCTCGCGGCACTTTTCAATGAGATTCTGCGTCCTGTCACTGAGTGAGGCGTGGCAGAAGAAAACCTCATCAATCCAGGACCGGCATATATACGAAGCTGCATCGGAAAGATTCGCAACGACCGGTATACCGTCAACCGCTTCCCCTTTCGCATCACGGTCTGACAGAACAAGCCCTGCAACCGAATAGCGGAAAAGGAATATGTCTTCATGCGCTGAAGGATTTCGGAGGCGGACTTCTCTTCCGTCACAATGAGAATCGCCTTCCGTTCTTCGTTATCCTCTCTTTTCTTATGAAGTACAGCTTTCCGCCCCTGTCTGAGGAGAAATGTAGAGAAAATATACAGCAGCATGGCAACAGCATACGTCACAGGTGCACGATCAAGCTGTTCGTTGCGGATGACAAAGCTCAGAAGAACAAAGGACAATACCAGGAAGGCTTGAATAACAGTCTTTCTGAATTCCGCCAGGGCGTCCCGAACGAGAATATTGTCCATGGTGTCAAACGCGATGATAACCGCCAGATTGATGAACAGGATCAGGAAAAGGACACCGTTCGGGTTGGAATCATCAAACCGAAGGTGAAGAAAGGTTATCAGCTGAAATGCTGCCAAAGAAGAAAACAGCAGGCAGATTTCATCAATCAGGATAAAATCCAGATGTTTCAGCCACCCGCGAACCGTTTTGCGATACATCGAATGTCGCCCCTTCTCATTAAAATATTTTATCATAGCCGTTGTTCCCTGTCTATTATTTCTTGCATTCTGATTCCATTTTTGTAACAGTGAATCAGATTTCTAAAACAACGGGCTGGATAATTTCTTTCTTGATTACAGGGCAGATTATAGCTGGGCTGTATTACATCTCCGGTTACATTTCGGTAATTACACGGGTAACTTCAGATTTTTTCCAAATTTTTATATTTTCCCGGATTCCGGCAGTCAAGTGCATCCGATTTCGGGGAAACCTCCTTTCAGATGGGAATGTTATAATACGAACAATAGCAGATTCTACCTGTTTCAACAAAAAAAGCAATACACATCTATATAAATAATATTATCATATAATTGCTGAATTATCTACAATATTCTGACAGAAAACAAGCGACAGGTGTGGTTCTGTCACGCTGTGTCCGGGGTAAGAAGAGTATTTTGCATATTTATTCTCCATAATCGCATAGTAATAATTATTTATACAGTGTCCGTCATCCGCCCGGGTGAAGGTCGAGAAGGTCGTATCAGGAACTTCGCATAGGGAAAGAATAAAAACCCCATAGAGAACTTTACGAAATGACCTTCGCGACCTTCACCGCGAGTTACACATCAGGCAGAAAGTGACTCTCATTCCGGTCCATTCAGGAACTTCGCTATAGGAAAAATTCAGCTTCTAAAATTCCCATAGTAAAACTTTATGGGGAGACCGGAATGACGATCACCTGCGGCAGTGAGAGGGCAGGTGCAGAGCCATAGTTTTCCTTCGGAAGCGCTCCGTGTAACGGAGCACCCTGGCAGGTAATGAATTACTGAATTGCCATATACTCCGTTGGCATAATCTCCTTTTTGCTTTTACACAGTCTTATGTCCGTTTCACTCTCAAGAACACCATCCTCACCCCGGAAGGAAAATCGACGCAGAAGTCGTCTCCTGACAACATTCGATTTAAAATTTCGACGTCAAATTGCGAATACTCAAAAACGGAGTCAAAACGCTCTCTGAAAGCGTTTTATTGCGCGAGCAATAGAAGAGAGAAGAAGCACCTGTTTATGAAATGGCCGTTAAACGGCATTCTGATGCGAATATTGAAATCAGGTCAAAAAATGTGCCTGCTTTTTCGCCCGCTTTGCTTATCTATCAACCGTTATGCCGATTCTGCACACGTCCGGGTTTTTCAGTCTCACGACCGACGGAGCGGTTTTTGCATATTTATGCATATTGCTTGCTTTGCTGAACCGAATCGTCCCCGCCGGTACGTATTTGAAAACCCGGCAGCTTTTCGGCTGCCGGGTTTCGTTCACTTTGCGTCAATCATCAAATTCCACGAGGCTGTCGTCATCCAACGCGAAGGCCGCCTCTCCGCCCTCTTCACCCGTTTCCTCAATCGGGTCTTCCCCGAAGTAGGATTCGAGGATCGCCTGCGTCCACGTCACGTGGGCTGTGATGTGGTAATTCTGCAGATACGGCACATAGAAGTCAAAGTAAATGTTGGAATAGATCGGGATCGTGGGCAGCACTTCGTTGTACCGCTCCTGGAAGCTGACCCACTTGCTCACATACTCAAAGATGTCGCCCGGCTCTGTCTTCCGCATGTCAACAGCACGCCAGTAGAGATCCTCATCGTCGGAGTAGGTGTTGTTCCACATCTTATGCACTGCTTCATCATCAGCACTGTAGGTGATGGACGGGTCCACAATCACATGGAAGTTGGTCGCAAGATAGATCATGTCCGTGGTGCGCTCGTTCTCTCTGTAATAGGACAGGAGAAGATCCTCCATCGGTGTGGGCACCAGGGTCAGCTTAATGCCGCAGGCATTGAGATTATCGATAAAATTCTCCTGAATGGTGTCAACAATGT
>DMAZ01000046.1 GCA_003446335.1 Lachnospiraceae bacterium
GTCCCTTCATGAATATTTATGCACTTTTTCTGCTTATTGCGACAGCCCCTTCCTTCACATCATTCATTGTCGGCTCACTGCTCAGCCATGTACATAAAACTCTTTCATATCATCCAGTCTGAGGCAACCGAGCATTGCCATCCGAGGATTTCTCACTGCACATCCGCAATCGATATCAATCAGATGACCGTGCCCCCCATGCCATATTCGGCCTCTCCCGTCAGGAGCCGGTTCTCTGAAGAGAATCGTCGGTGTATGTCCGAAAATCATCGTCATATCACGCGGATACTTGTTATAAAGTTCTGCATAATCAATATGGTCAAATTCCTCGCTCATGGAAGTATTGCGCGGATAGACCCGGTCCCACACCACATGCTGCTTCATCTCACCGGTCGCGTTTTTAAAAAGAACCGGACTGTCAACATATGTATCCAGATGTGTGGCATGGCAGAGATAAAAATGTTTTCCGTTGACCACTAGATCGGGAATGACCAGATAGCCGTTCCCGATGTAGGTCAGGATCGCATTTCGAACATCCCGGCTCTGCAGAATAAAGCTGTTCCAGGTCGGAATTCCGCCGTTATAGATCCATATCATAAATTCCTGGGTATTCAGTAATTTATCCGGATCTTTTGTGCCCATTATAAGCATTCTTTTTACTGCGGAAAGCAGGAACATCTCGTGATTTCCGACGAGAAAGATAATATTGGGCTTATCCATGATATAGAGGAACGTCTTTATACCATCAGGTCCTCTGTCAGCGACATCTCCGAGAATATAGAGTGTATCCGTACTTGAAAAGGATATCTTCTCCAGCATTCTCATGAAAAGATCATGACGGCCGTGAAAATCAGACATGACATACGTACTCAACTCGGTTCTTCCTCCTTACGTGGATTCCGGTATAATATCGGTCGCAGATTCATCATCTTTCAAAAGTTCCCGCTCGCTCTGGAGCAGGCCGTCCTCAGGGACTGTACTCTTTAAAGAAATGCCTTCAGCCTGGTCGTCCCATGTATCCACATATGCGGACTTTATATTGTCCTCAAAATTGATCTTCCCGCCTCCGGTCACTTTCAGGGATGTGACCATGCATCCCGGATAATTGACCTTTGTGAGATAGGAATAGACTTTTTCATATTCCGGAGAGGTAAGATCATTGGAGTTATGGATCTCATAAAGGAACATATTATAGGACAGCTCTCCCAGTATTCCGTCTCCGATATATGTCTCGTAGTTGCTGGTCTTCAGCCAGCTGTTGTCATTTTCCGTACTGGTATAGCGGAACTCCGTAAGCAGGCCTGTCGCATATGGATAGTCTTCATTCTCTCCTGCTACATAGGCTTCGTAGTTCTGTTTCTCATAAAACCTGAGGGAGATGGTGTCTTTTACGGCGTCCGCGTCGTATGTGCTCTCATCTGATTTCTGATCTATGTACCGGCATTCCGCAACGACATTGCCGACCCAGCATCCCGGTATCCATATGGAAAAATATTTCGTCCTGAGTTTTCGAACGCGGACATCTGTTACAGTTGAATTATCCGGAATTGTCTGATACCCGTTCTTATCAACGACTGTGTCCGCGTTCGGTGAAAAGTCCTGTCTCTCGACTTCCTGTGCAGGGACAGCCACTATTTCCGGCGTCGGTATCGTCAGGATATACTGTCTGAACAGCTTTTGGTTATCCTCTTTCAGCTCTGCCGACGTTCCGTCACCGCGTGTGTAGACTTTTTTTTCGGAATGGTCTTCTTCAAGTGCGGCGGCCGCCTTATTGGAAATATAACTGTACCCTATACCGACTGTGGCAAAAATCAATGCCAGAGATGCCAGTAAAAGGGGAATTATTTTTTTCATTCTTCTTAAAGATCCTCTGAAATAAATTTTGTAAATGCGAATAACTCCCCATAATAATAGCATACTTGAACAAATCTGTCACTCTTCCCCGGCCGCTCTGATGCGTTCCACAAAATTTTCACAATTTCCGACACAGCTGTATTTCTTCCGGTACTGTGTCGGGGTCATACCGTACCAGGCTTTAAATTTTCTGCAGAAGTATGCCGTATCTCCGAACATTGCCTCATCTCCTATTTCCTGTACCTGTCTTGTCGTCGTGACAAGAAGCCGGGCGGCAAACCGCATTCTGCAGTCAGTGATCGTATGGCTCAGACTCTCCGCATAAACTTCCATATACAGAGATCGAAGATAGTTGCCGGAAAGACCGATGTGGTCAGCGACATTCTCCCAGGTCAGCGGTTCCATAAAGTGTTCCGTTATATACCTATGCGCCTCGTACACTTCCCTTCGTATCATCCCGGGGGACTCTTTTAAATCATCTTCCTGCATTTCTCTCTCCGTTTCTTTTCGGTCTTGTATTTTTTCTGTACTCGGAAGGAGTCTCGTGTAACTTTTCGCGAAAGACCCGACAGAAATAGGAAGGCTGTCTGTAACCGATTTCCGATGATATTGCAGCGATTGATTTGTCTGTCGAGATCAGCAGGAATACTGCTCTTTCAAGCCTCACTTTCTCAATATACGTGCGCACAGTCATTTTCTCTTCTTTTTTAAACAATGTACACAGATAATTCGGGGTAAGATGCACAATTGCGGCAAGATTGGTCAGTTCTATCTTCTCGTTATAATGATTCCGTATATATTGTTTCACGTATCCCAGATCCTGCTTCGCGTTTCCTTTTGTAGGCATAAAAACAGGTTCCTGGTTCATACTCATCTCCGAATATGCGGAACCGACTTCCGCCACCATAATATCCGCCCCCTCATTGCGAATCGTCTCAGCGGCTTCCGACATACTGGAACATCTGCTGACAGTACATGAAGCCGGATCAAAACGGATCAGCTTCCGCAGATGGTTATATTTTCCGATGCCGTCGGCCACAATAAGCACCTTATGCATACTTACTTCACCTCCTGCATATAATTAAACCGAAAAATAATATCAATGCAACAAGAAGGACGAATTTTATCTGTTTATTAATATTTTTTCTTCATTTTTTTATATTTTCGTACTTATAAGAATCCATTCTGTATATCACAAATACGCACTTTGTGACAAGAATTTTTTCGCGGAGCTTTTTCATGTCACAGGGTACGAAGCTTCCCATAACAATCAAGAACGACTCGGCATGCGCGTATCTCATGGCTAAAATCACGAGTATTGCGCGATGAAGAGTAAAAAAGCACCTGCCCGGAGGAATCCGTCAGATGCTTCTGGATGAAAGGCCGGTCTGCATTTTTCTAAAGCAGGCCGATCACGAACTCGACGATCAGTACCGCCACAGAGGCGCCGCATGCCACGACGATCAGACTCTGCCGTCTGAAAGCCAGAATGAGGGCCACCGCAAAGCCGACGCAGGCGGAAGGCACGTAGTCTGTGGAAGAAAGAATGGCGGGGAATGTCATGGCTGCCAGCGTTGCGTACGGAACATAATACAG
>DMAZ01000132.1 GCA_003446335.1 Lachnospiraceae bacterium
ATGTACTCAAACAGCCACTTCTGGACTTCCGGATCGATGTAGGAGATCTCAACGGCAACCGTGAACTGGATGCGCTTCTGATCTACATATTCAAGGAGTTCGGGAATGAGTTCGGTGAGTCGGATGTATCTCTGAATCTGTTTAGAACTTTCCCCCGTTTCTTCAGCAAGAACATCTCGTGACACTCGGCCAAATAAATTCTGGTCATTTTGGCCAGAATTATCTTTGACCGGACGCCCTGCCTGTCTCTTCATTGCTTCAAGCTTCATCTTATAAGCAAATGCCTTCTCGCTCGGAAGCAGCTCCTCCCGCTGGATATTCGCATCCACCATCTTGACCACCGCTTCATCATCCGTCATTTCCCGAATGATCGCAGGAATCCGGTCCATCCCTAGCAGCATGGCAGCGTGCATCCGGCGGTGACCGGAGACCATTTCATAGGTATCATGTCCCAGCGGCCTCACCAGAGTAGGAGATAATATTCCATTGACTCGGATGCTTTCCACCAGATCCTGCATCCGTTCATCATCCACTACCTTAAAAGGATGATTCCGGAAGGGACGGATTTTCTCGATCTCCAGATCCATGGCGGATTCTTCATTCACCACGCCCAGCAGTTCATTCACGCTTGTCAATTTGATTTTCTGTCCCGGTCTACTCTTCATTTTCAAGAACCTCCATCGTCAATTTTTCAAAACTCTCCGCCACCTTACATCTCGGTGCATAGCAGTAAATGCTGCTTCCCTCCGCACTGGCCTCCGCCACTTTTACGGAAAACGGGATATAGCTTTTCATGATTCCTACCGAGTCACCGTAGTTTTCCCGGAGCATTTCCGTAATGTCTTTTGCATAGTTGGTGCGGTAATCAACCATCGTAATCAGGATACCTTCAATCTCCAGATCTTTGTTCAGCCTCTTCTTCACTACCATCACCGTTTTTAAAAGCTGCTGCAGACCCTTGACAGGAAGATAGGCAGCCTGCACTGGAATCAGCACCCTGTCCGCAGCCACCAGCGCATTGATCGTCATCACACCCAGGGATGGCATGCAGTCGATCAGGATATAATCGTACTGATCCCGGATCAGATCCACATATTCCTTCAGAATCAGCTCCCGACTCATGGCATTTGCCAAAGAAACTTCCATTCCGGAAAGCTCGATATTCGACGGTACCAGATCCACGCCTTCTTCATGATGTAAGATTCCCTCTGAGGGATCGATCTCTTCCTCATTAATAATCTTCGTCATGATCGTCGCCAGCGTATAGCGGATAGCATCCGGTTCCTGATACCCGAGACTGGCTGTGAGACTTCCCTGCGGATCCGCGTCGATCACACACACTTTCCTTCCTTCCATCGCCAGTCCGATACTGAGATTTGTCACAACGGATGTCTTGGAACACCCTCCCTTCTGGTTCGCTACGACTATAACTTTCGCCATTTTACCTATCCTCCCTGCTGTCGTTATGATACTCCAGATCAATCCGCTGTCTGAGCATCTCCAGAATCTCTCTTTTCATCCGTTCCGGCGTATAATCCTTTGGAAAATACTGATATAACTGCTCGTTCTTAAATATCACGCGGGTGATTTCTCCCTTTTTTACTTCGCTGAGAATGCTCTGCATTATGTCCTGGGTCAGTTTTCCCTGCCTGCTGAGAGTTTTCATTCTCTGCATCTGAGAGATAGAAGGGGACGACTGCGCATAATCCATTGCCTGGATCAGCATTTTCTGTTCTTCTTCCTTCAGAAATGCCGCTTCATAAGCCGGATTAAAGGCAATCACCTTATCATCCAGCATTTCCAATAATTCCGGTGTCAATTCTGAAATCTTCAGATACCGCTGCATTTGTTTGGGACTTTCTCCGGATTCTTCACCCATGATTTCTATAGTCCTTCCTCTCGGAAAAATGTGGTCAGTTTGACCACAATCTTCCCGTCGTCCCTTTTTCCTGATTGCCTCGTACTTCATTTTGTAAGCAAAAGCTTTCTCACTTGGACGGATCAGCTCTCTCTGAAGGTTTGAATCGACCATGCTGATCACGGCATCTTCATCCTTCAGAAAACGGATGATCACCGGCAGCTTGCGGTATCCCAGCTGCTGTGCGGCATACTTCCTTCGATGACCGGAGATAATCTCATAAACTCCATCCGGAATCGGTCTCACGATCAATGGGCTCAAAATCCCGTATTGGCTGATGCTCTCCATGAGCTGCAGCATCTGCTGATCCGCTTTGACCTTAAATGGATGATCCCTAAATTCCCGGAGACGTTCTATCGCAATCTCCACAACCCGCTCATCCGGTTCGATCTCGTTGACGTTTCCTGGCATAAGCACCTGCTCCTTTCGTTTACACAATGTGGGGGGATCCGGGAAGGCTGAAAATAAAGAACCCGCCCAGACCAGATTTACTTTGCAATCTGACCTGGACGGGTATTTTCACATACACATCCCCTGTTAGCAGTGCTAACGGACTGAACTTTAAATTCCTGCTAATAGAATTAGCAACGGGCATCTCTTCCGTGCCATTTTAACCCGTTTTCCCTCGCCGAAACATACCTTTTCACGTACTAACGCGGAGCACTTCCCGCGTATTAGCAAAAACAGATTTTTCAGGGATTAGCAAACCGGATTTTTTATTAGCAGGCAGATCCGTATCCTTGCTAATTTATTAGCAGAACCATATCTCTCATGATAATCTCTCCAAAAAACGGAAAAGAGCAGAATCTATTAGCATGCTAATACATTCTGCCCTTGAAATCAGCGTCCACGAGAGGATTCGAACCTCCGACCTACCACTTAGGAGGCGGTCGCTCTATCCAACTGAGCTACGCGGACCTGCATTTACTTTTCTGTCATGGGATACGCGACATGTTACATGTCACATTGCTCATACTGAATGCTGCATCCATGATCTGAAATCCTGCTGTGCTTTTATTGCAAGCCTATAGAT